>DASWGL010000087.1:0-1561 GCA_036393735.1 Gemmatimonadaceae bacterium
TGAGGGTTCCGGGCGCGGCGAAAACCCTGGGAATTCAACGAATAACGGCCCCGTCGCGCGCGCACGCGCGGTGGAGGTTCGTTTAATGGATCAGCAAGGACGGAGAGTTTCATGCCCCACGACATGAGCCCTTTACGGTGCGCGAAGTTTCTCCGATCGGGCGAGCCGACGCTCGATCAGCTGTTCGCCGAGCCGATCGTTCGACAGCTGATGCATCGCGACGGGATCGCCGAGGCGACGACCCGCAATCTGCTGCAACAGATGTCTCGTCGTTCTCCAGATCAGAGCGGATCTCGAGGGTAGACGTCCAACCCACGCCGATCTCTCGGCGCGGGGCGCCAATCTCGCAGCACATCGGTTGAAGCTCCGGAGCCGGCTCCGCGATGTATACGTTCTTCAACCGCACCATGGGCGCTCGACGTGACGCGCAACGCTGGCGTCTGTGACGCGCCACGGAGGCGGCTTCTTGCTAACCAGCCTGTGCAGAATGCGAACATTCGCGTAACATCCCCTGAGGCGACCGAGCGCGCCGAAAACCCCTGGAATTCAGCGATAATCAACCTCGCGCGCGCACGCGCACGCGGTGCCGGGTTGTTTAATCCAAGATGCAGACCGGGTCGCACGACCTCGGTACGGGTACATACACGGTGATGCAGCAGGTCGCCGCAGACGCACTCGGCCTTCCTTTGGAGAAGGTGACCGTGCGGCTCGGGGATACGCGGCTGCCGGATTCGCATGCCTCGAGCCGGGGTGAACGGAACCCGGTCGCGATGTGGATCGGTCGCGCCGGGATGACCGAGACCGAAGCCCGCCACACGGGCCGAAAGGTCCGCATCGGCATGCGACCAATGGACAAGGTCGGACGCGCGATCGAGAAGGGCGAGACCCGAGGCTTTATGCAGATCATCATCGATTCTGAGAGCGAAGCGATCCTCGGCGCCGCCATCCTCGGGGTCGGAGCGACGAGGCGATCCACGGCATTCTCGACACGATGTATGCCGGCCGGCCCTACACACTGCTCCAGCGCAGCGTGCCGATCCACCCGACAGTGTCCGAGCTGATACCGACGATGCTCGGAGAATTGCGACCGGACGTTTGACGCCGGCCGACTCCGCAGGACGGCGTGCGGGATCTCGTGGAGTGACACACCTCAACCGATTGCGCGAGGAGCTGGGAGGAAAGCCCATGAAGCTGTCCGTACCCAAGTAGAAATATTCGCTAGCCCTTGTACAGCACCAAGTCGAAGATCACCATTTTCGAATCGCGTTCAAACTCTGGCAGCGGAGCACGCAGTTTCTTTACCAGCAGTTCCTGTCGCTCCTCTCCACCGACACTGTTGAGGAATGGGTCTGTCTTGTTATAGGGATCATCTTCAAAATACATCTGCGTCACGATTTTGTCCTGTCGGCCGCTGACTTGGAAATGGATGTGTGCCGGCCTCATCCTGTTGGGTCCCGCGGGATAGGCTGCCGGTTTGATCGTCTTGAATCGGTAGCGGCCTTCCGAGTCCGTGGTCAGGACGGCGGAGCCGTCAAAGTTCGGGTCGAGCGGCGCTGGATTG
>DASWGL010000088.1:0-2724 GCA_036393735.1 Gemmatimonadaceae bacterium
AAGGTGCTCGCTGCCACCCCTCGCGCGGCGGCGGAGCAAGGTCCGCGGTTCGAGGCTCTCATGAATGAAACCGTCGGGAAGGCTGGTGGCTGATCGTCGCAGATTGGTCGAGGCTGTGTGGACCGGACGCGGGAAGCGCGCGCGCGCAATGCGAACGTTGCTTGCGCCCGTTGAGGCGCTATATGGTGCCGTGATCGCGACGAGAGGGAAACTATATGATTGGGGAATCTTTCGAGCGACCGAATTCTCGGTGCCCGTACTGAGTATTGGGAATCTGTCAGTAGGCGGCACCGGCAAGACTCCGGTTGCTGCCTGGTTCGCCCACAGGTTTTTCGAGAGAGGCGCCGCTCCGGCGATCGTATTGCGTGGTTACGGCGGGGACGAGATCATCGTGCACAGACGGCTGAACGAGGGAATCCCCGTCATCGCCGTTGCCGATCGAGTCCGCGGAATTCGTGAGGCGATCGCTCAAGGAGCGAATGTCGTAGTGCTGGACGACGCCTTTCAACACCGCCGTGCCGGGAGGGATGCCGATGTTCTGCTGGTGAACGCCGACGCGTGGATGGGGAAGCCTCGGCTGCTTCCCGCCGGACCGTGGCGCGAGCCCCTTCGGGCCGCCCGTCGAGCGACGCTCGTGATCATCACGCGAAAGACTGCCGACAGATCCGCGATAGCGGACGTGAATCGCGCGCTCGCCAACGCTGCTTCTCACGTACCGGTCGCGATTGTGCACATCGCACCGGGCGAATTGAGGAGCACTGCAACCGGTCAGACTCTTCCGCTCCACACGTTGCGTGGGGCGGACCTCACCGCAATCGCCGCGATCGCGCAACCCAACGCGTTTTTCCAGCAGCTCACCGAGCTGGGCGCGGTCGTCCGGCCTTTCAGCTTCCCCGACCATCACGCATTTACGCGAGCCGAGGCGCATGCTCTCGCGGCGGAGGCAGGCAACTCTGATTTCGTCGTGTGCACTCTCAAGGACGCCGTGAAACTGGAGTCGTTATGGCCTGCCGAAGCGGGGTCATTATGGTATGTTTCACAGCGTTTGCGAATCGAGGACGGACAGGAGCACATCGGCCGTCTGCTCGACAATTTGCTGTCTCCCGCAACCTGAAACCGACCTCCCGACACAGGATCGACACTCGAACTCATGGCAACTGACATTCGAATTCCTGCGCATAGACTTGTTCGACCCGACAAGGACCGGTTCCTTGACGAGGAAAATCCATTCGAGGCGATGATGTCGCGGTTCGACAAAGCCGCCGAGCTTCTGGATCTCGAGCCTGGTTTGTACAAGGTGCTTCGCCAGGCCGAGAAGCAGGTGATTGTCTCGATCCCCGTCATGCTGGATAACGGCCAGGTCGAGGTGTACGAGGGATATCGGGTCCAATACAACACCTCGCGCGGACCGGCGAAGGGCGGCATCCGATTCGACCTGCAGGTCACGCTGGAAGAGGTGAAGGCTCTCGCCGCCTGGATGACCTGGAAATGCGCCGTCGTCAACATTCCGTTCGGTGGTGCCAAGGGCGGTGTGAAATGCGACCCGGAGGCGATGAGCGCGGCCGAGCTGGAAAAGCTGACGCGTCGTTACACGTCGGGCATCATCAACATGCTCGGACCCGACACCGACGTGCCGGCGCCGGACGTCAACACCAACGAGCGTGTTATGGCCTGGGTGATGGACACGTACTCGATGCACGTGGGCCACACCGTTACGGCGGTCGTGACCGGAAAGCCGGTGGAGCTGGGCGGATCGCTCGGACGACGCGAAGCAACGGGCCGCGGTTGCGTGATCGTGACCAAGGAAGCGCTCACACACCTCGGGATGCCGGTGAAGGGGACGACCGTCGCGGTGCATGGATTCGGAAACGTCGGCTCGGTGGCGGCCGAGCTCCTGGCCCGTGAAGGTTGCAAGATCGTCGCGATCGGCGACCGGTCTGTCTCAGTCTACAATGCCGCCGGTATAGACATCGACGACGCAATCGCGTACGCGAAAAAGCACCGCTCCCTCGAAGGCTACGGCAAGGCCGAGGTAATCTCGGGAGCGGATCTGCTGACGCTCGACGTCGATGTGCTGCTTCCCGCCGCGCTCGAAAACGTAATCACGACGAAGAACGCCAAGGACATCAAGGCGCGGATCATCTGCGAGGGCGCGAATGGACCAACTTCCGCGGCGGCGGACTCCATCCTCGACGAGAACGGCATTTTCGTCATCCCCGACATTCTTGCCAATGCGGGCGGGGTCACGGTCTCCTACTTCGAATGGGTGCAGGACCGCGGCGGATATTTCTGGCCGGAGGATCTCGTCAACGAGCGCCTCGAGACGATCATGCGCCGCAGCTTCAAGGATGTGCTCGATCTCTCGCGCCAGCGTCGCGTGAACATGCGCACCGCCGCCTACATGGTCTCGATCGACAGAGTGGCCAGCGTCCACAAACTCCGCGGCATCTACGCGTAGATGCGACTTGTCGTCGCCGTCGTGGGCAAGACGCGCAGCGCGGCGCTAGGCGAAGCGATCCGGGACTACGAGACACGAGCGGCGCGGTACTGGCCGCTCGACGTGCATGAGGTCCGCGAAGAGCGCGCAACCGGGATTCCAGTCGACAAGGTGAAGGAGCGCGAGGGATTGCGACTTTCGGCGAAAGTGCCCGAGCGAGCACAGACCGTCGCCTGCGATGTCGGTGGCAAGTCGCTCAGCTCGGCGGAGTTCGCCGAGTTTCTGCG
>DASWGL010000089.1:0-14278 GCA_036393735.1 Gemmatimonadaceae bacterium
TCAACCGCATTCGCGACTTCGTCACGGCAGCCGCTCGCGAGCTGGCCGAGCGCGACACCGCCGAGGTCAACAACCAGATCGCGTTCCACACGACCGCGGCTGGCGATGAGGAGTACGAGCCAGCGGCCCGTGCGCAGTACAAGACCGCGGGTAATCAGATCGAGAAGAAGCGCAATACAGATCCTGCATCAGTCCTGGCCAGTCAGGAGCTGCCCGCGCTTGCGGCGGCGCTTGGCCCCAAGAAGTCCGACGTCGAGGTGGACGCCGCGGCGATGGAGCTGATGCGTCTGGCAGGAATTTCTGCTGGTGGAAAGGTGAGGCTGCGCGACGGCCGCACCGGCGAGACTTTCGCGAATCCCGTGACTGTCGGCGAGATCTACATGCTCAAGCTGTCGCACCTGGTGGATGACAAGATTCACGCGCGAAGCATCGGACCCTACTCTCTCGTCACGCAGCAGCCGCTCGCCGGAAAGGCGCAGTTCGGCGGCCAGCGCTTCGGAGAGATGGAAGTATGGGCACTCGAGGCTTACGGCGCTGCACATACGCTGCAGGAGATTCTCACCGTCAAGTCGGACGATGTGAACGGACGCAGCAGAGTTTACGAGGCGATCGTGAAGGGACAGAACCTTCCCGAGCCTGGAATTCCGGAATCCTTCAACGTGCTCGTTCAGGAGCTGAAGGCGCTGGGAATCCACGTCAGCATGGGAGCGAATGCGACCAGCGGCTACGGCCTCGGAAACGCCGGCTCCAGAAACGGTAACGGGAGCGAGGACTAACTAATGATTGATTTTCGTAGCACGCGCGAGACGCGGGCATCTTCATTCGATTACATCCAGGTCCGCATCGCTTCTCCCGAAGAGATGCGCGGCCCGAAGGATTCCAAGGAGCGCGAGCGGCTGGAGATGGCCGGCCTCCGCACCTGGTGGTCGTGGGGCGAGGTACTGAAGCCCGAGACCATTAACTACCGCTCGTTCAAGCCCGAGAAAGACGGCTTGTTCTGCGAGCGCATCTTCGGTCCCGTCAAGGACTGGGAATGCCACTGCGGAAAGTACAAGCGCATCCGTTATCGTGGTGTGATCTGCGATCGCTGCGGCGTCGAAGTCACCCTGAGCCGCGTCCGTCGCGAGCGCATGGGTCACATCGAGCTCGCCGTACCCGTCGCGCACATCTGGTTCTTCAAGACTCTGCCCAGCCCGATGGGCAATCTCGTCGACCTGACACTGCGTGATCTCGAGAAGGTCATCTACTACTCGAATTACGTCGTCATCGATGCGGGCAAGCAGGAAGTTCAGGCGAACGAGCTGCTCGACGAGGACACGTTCCTCACACTCAAGCAGAAGGCGAAGGACGAAGGCGACAACGCCTTCCTCGCCGACATCGGCGCGCCTGCTGTCCGCGAGCTGCTGAAGAGAATCGACGTCGACAAGGTCGCGGCCGAGCTACGCGCAGGTCTGGTCGACGAAGGCTCCCAGCATCGCAAGAAGCAGATGCTCAAGCGCCTCAAGGTCGTTGATGCGTTCCGGAACTCCGGCGATTCAGGCCAGGAGCGCAACAAGGCTGAGTGGCTCATAATGGACGTGATACCGGTGATTCCGCCGGATCTGCGTCCGCTAGTCCCGCTTGATGGCGGCCGCTTTGCCACGTCCGATCTGAACGATCTCTATCGTCGCGTCATCAACCGCAACAACCGGTTGATGAAGCTGATCTCGCACCGCGCGCCTGAAGTCATTCTCCGCAACGAAAAGAGAATGCTCCAGGAGGCAGTCGATGCACTATTCGACAACGGCCGCCGCTCCAAGGCGATTCGTGGCCGCGGCAAGCGTCCGCTCAAGTCGCTGTCCGACATGCTCAAGGGCAAGCAGGGCCGGTTCCGTCAGAACCTGCTCGGAAAGCGCGTCGACTATTCAGGCCGCTCGGTCATCGTCGTCGGTCCCGAGCTCAAGCTGCACCAGTGCGGTCTGCCCAAGGCGATGGCGCTGGAGCTGTTCAAGCCGTTCATCATTCATAAGCTCGTCGAGAAGGGAATCGCCGAGACGGTCAAGCGCGCCAAGAAGATCGTCGAAAAGGAGTCTCCGGAAGTTTACGAGATTCTTGAAGAGATTATTCGCGATCATCCGGTGCTGCTCAACCGCGCGCCGACCCTTCACCGTCTGGGAATCCAGGCGTTCGAGCCCGTGCTCGTCGAGGGAAAGGCCATTCGTATTCACCCGCTCGTCTGCGCGGCTTTCAACGCCGACTTCGATGGTGACCAGATGGCCGTGCACGTTCCGCTTTCGTTCGAGGCTCAGCTCGAGTGCCGTCTGCTCATGCTGTCGTCGAACAACATTCTGAAGCCGTCGGACGGACGTCCCGTCGCCGAGCCCAGCCAGGACATCGTGCTTGGCTGCTACTTCGCAACCAAGGCTCCTCCGGGCTTCGATCAGAACACTCTCAAGAATGGAAGGACAGGGAAGTCGTATACCAACGTCGCCGAGGTGGAGCTCTCGCTGTCGCAGGACCGTGTGACATTCCACACGCCCATTCGCTACTTCGTGCAGGACGTCGAAGGCGAGCGCTGGGTGGACACGACCGTTGGCCGCGTGCTCTTCAACGCCATCATCCCGAGTGAGATCCCTTTCCAGAACCGGGAGATGAAGAAGAAGGCACTAGGTGAACTCGTCTTCGAGTCCTACCGCAAGAGCGGGTTGCAGGGAACTGTTCCGTTCCTCGACCGCCTGAAGGAGTTCGGGTTCCGCTACGCCACGCGCGGTGGAATCTCGATCGGAATCGAAGACCTCCACATCCCCGCCGAGAAGGAAACACTTCTCGCCGAGGCCGAGGAGCGCGTCAACCGGTTCCAGAAGGCGTATCAGACCGGCAACATCACGAACGGCGAGCGCTACAACAAGGTGATCGATACCTGGACGCACGCCAACAATGACGTCGCCGACGCAATGGTGCGCGCGATGCGCGAGTCGAACGAGGGATTCAATCCGGTTTTCATGATGTTCGACTCCGGATCACGTGGATCGCGCGATCAGATCCGTCAGCTCGCCGGTATGCGCGGACTGATGGCGAAGCCGCAAAAGAAGCTCACCGGAGGCATTGGCGAGATCATCGAAAGCCCGATCAAGTCGAACTTCCGTGAAGGACTGTCCGTGCTCGAGTACTTCATCTCGACCCACGGCGCACGTAAGGGTCTGGCCGACACCGCGCTCAAGACGGCGGACGCCGGTTACCTCACCCGCCGCCTCGTCGACGTCGCGCAGGATGTGACGATCACCGAAGAGGATTGCGGAACCATCCTTGGCCTCGAAGTCGGGGCGCTGAAGGAAGGCGAGGACATCATCGAGCCGCTGGCCGAGCGTATCGTCGGCACCGTGGCAGCAGAGGATATTTACGATGTCCATGAGATAGACGAGTCCGGCCAGAGAGCGCTGCTGGTCGAAGCGGGTCAGCTCATCGACGAAGACATGGCTCGCGGTATCGAGGAGTCGGGTCTGGAGACGGTGAAGATCCGCAGCGTTCTCACCTGTGAGGCGAAGCGTGGTCTCTGCCAGATGTGCTACGGCCGCAACCTCGCGACCATGGGAATGGTCGACAAGGGCGAAGCGGTTGGTATCATCGCGGCCCAATCTATCGGAGAGCCCGGTACTCAGCTGACGTTGAGAACCTTCCATATCGGTGGAACCGCGGCGCGCATCGCGGAGCAGACGGCGCGCAAGTCAAAGGTCGCCGGAACGATCGAGTATGGCGACCGCCTCGTGGTTGTGACGAACGCGGAGAAACAGCAGATCGTCACTTCGTACGAAGGTGAGCTCACGATCAAGAGCTCGGGAGAGCGCAATGCCAGTGTTGGCGCGCGCCTCCAGGTTCCGCTCGGCGCGACGCTGATGGTGAAGGACGGCGAAGAGGTCAAGAAGGATCAGATCATCTTCAGCTGGGATCCGTACACGAATCCGATCATCTCCGACGTCGAAGGAAGTCTTCGCTTCGTCGACCTGATCGCGGGCGAATCGGTGTCCGAGGAGCTCGACGAGCTCACCGGTCTCCGCCAGACCGTCGTCATCGAAGACAAGGAGAAGAAGCTGCACCCGCACATTGAGATCGTGGAGACGAAGGGCGGCAAGGAGAAGCGCCTGAGAGACTTCGTGATTCCGGTGGGCGCGCAGCTGACCGTTGAAGATGGCAAGAAGATCAGTGCGGGAACGATTATCGCCAAGATCTCGAGAGAGGCGTACAAGACTCGCGATATCACCGGTGGTCTGCCCCGTGTAGCGGAGCTGTTCGAGGCACGTCGTCCGAAGGATCCCGCCACGATCTCCGAGATCGATGGCGAGGTGAGATTCGGCGACATCAAGCGCGGCAAGCGCGAGATCAGAGTCGTGCCGAAGGACACGCCGGTGGATACCGAGGAGCCGGGTCAGCTGTACGAGATCCCGGCCGGCAAGCACCTCCGGGTGCACGCCGGTGACTGGGTGAGAGCGGGCGACCGCCTCTCCGAAGGTCCGGTGAATCCGCACGACATTCTCCGTATCAAGGGACCGCGCGCGGTTCAGGAGTATCTGCTCAACGAAGTGCAGGAGGTTTACCGCCTGCAGGGCGTGAAGATCAACGACAAGCACATTGGCGTGATCGTGCGGCAGATGCTTCAGAAGGTGCGCGTGCTCGAGAGTGGGGACACGGAGTTCCTCGAGGGCGAGCACGTCGACAAGCAGACCTTCAGGGAAGCGAACGACAAGGCCAAGAAGCACAAGGAGTCCCCGGCGGTTTCGGAGCCGTTGCTCCTCGGAATCACCAAGGCCAGTCTCACGACGCAGTCGTTCATCTCGGCGGCGAGCTTCCAGGAGACGACGCGAGTTCTCACCGACGCCGCGATTCGTGGCGCGCGGGACGAGCTGCTCGGACTCAAGGAGAACATCATCATCGGTCACCTGATCCCGGCCGGCACAGGCATGTACCGGTACCAGGAAGTGGAGATCGAGGGAGCACCGGTGCCGGCGGCGCCGGAGCTTCCACCCGAGCCGACCATCGCCGAGATCCTGGCGAACGATTCGGAGCCGGACTTCCCGCTACCGGAGACTGTGGCGGTTCCGGAAGAGATCTAGGTCGATCCGTCGGGGCGGATCAGTCGCTGCCACGCGGAGTCACTCAAAGGAAACGAAACCGGGATTGGGTTCACGAACCTGATCCCGGTTTCTTCTTGCGCTCACTTTCCGCGACCGATAGACTAGCGCCTCACCAAGCGCGCCTCCACGGTGGAATCCGTTACCCCATGGCCCTTGAGAACAACCTGCGACAGGGGCGACGCGTCGGCAGTCGCGCGATCGCGCGGCTGAAGACGAGAAAAGCCGCATGACAGTCCGCGTTGCGGTTCCTTTGTTTCTCATTGTCTGCATGCAGTACAGTTGCGCCCCTGAAACAGCCACACCGCCGGTCGTCTGGCACGACGAGGGCAGTTACCGTTGGCGGGAGCTGCCCGTAGCGCGTGGTGATCAGGCTGGATTCACCGAGTTGTCCGCGGAAGAGTTGGGCATTCGGTTCGTAGACGGTGTGCCGGAAGACTCCATACTTCAGAATCGCAACCTCGCTCTCGGCTCTGGCGTGGCACTAGGAGATATCGACGGCGACGGACTGGTGGACATCTTTCTCGCGAGGGTGGGCGGACCAAGCGCGCTCTACAAGAATCTCGGCAACTGGAGGTTCAAGGACATCACTCGCGAGAGCGGTCTCGAGCTCAAGGGTCGGAACACTCTTGGTGCGACCTTTGTCGACATCGATGGGGACGGGGATCTCGATCTTCTCGTGACTTCTCTCGGAGGCCCCAACGGCCTGTTTCTGAACGACGGACATGGCCATTTCACCGAAGTCACCGATGCGGCGGGACTCACCTCCCACCGTGGAAGCACGACAGCGACGCTTGCGGATGTGGATGGTGATGGTGCCCTCGATCTTTACATCGCGAATTACAAGGCTAAGGACGCGTTGGACATTTTCCCTCCGCGGGAGCGCGACTTCGACCAGGTCGTGCGGAAAGTAGGCGATCATTTCGAGGTCGCTCCCCGTTTCCGTGAGCATTATCGCGTTCAGATGCGGCCGGATCTTGGCGCGGTTGTCCGAACCCAGCGCGCAGAGCCGGATTGGTTTTACCTCAACGACGGCCACGGGAAATTCACGCACGTCCCCTTCACTTCAGGGAGATTCCTCGACGAGGACGGAAAGCCCCTCGGCGATGAGCCTGATCGTTTCGGGCTGACGGCCCGCTTCTTCGACGCCAACGGCGACGGATTTCCCGATCTCTATGTCTGCAACGACTTCGAGGATGCGGATCAGTTCTGGATCAACGACGGGAAGGGCGCATTTCGCCTGGCGCCTCGCCTGGCCCTGCGTTCGAGCAGTAATTCGTCGATGGCGATGGATTTCTCGGATATCGACCGTGACGGCAAGGTGGATTTCTTTGTCGCCGATATGCTGAGCCGCGACAGCCGCCGTCGGAAGACCCAATCTCCGACGCACACACCTCTTCCTAAACAGATCGGCGTGATCGACGACCGTCCGCAGATGCAGCGGAACACGATGTTCCTCAATCGGGGGGACGGAACCTACTCCGAGATTGCCAGCGCGGCGGGTATCGACGCATCTGACTGGTCGTGGTCGTCGGTGTTCCTCGATGTGGATCTTGACGGCTACGAGGACCTGTTGATCGGCACCGGGCACGTCTGGGATGTGATGGATTCCGACACCTGGGAGCGGATCAAAGCTTCGGTTACGGGGGCGAATTGGCACGACGAGTTCAAGCTCTTTCCAAAACTCCCGCTGCACAACGTCGCGTTCCGCAATAACCACGATCTCACGTTCACCGACGTTGGAGAGAAGTGGGGCTTCGCATCAAAGCCTGCGATCACGCATGGGATGGCTCTGGCGGATCTTGACGGCGACGGGGATCTCGACGTGGTCACGAACCGGCTGAATGATTCTCCGGGCATATTTCGAAACGACGCGAGCGCGCCAAGAGTGGCCGTGCGGCTCCTCGGGCTACCCTCGAACACGCAATCGGTCGGCTCCAAGATCCAGGTAATGGCGGGAAAGCTTCCGACGCAGCAGAAGGAAGTCACTGTCGGCGGGCTTTATCTTTCAAGTTCCGATCCGCTCTACTCATTTGCGACGGGCGGCGCAGACACACTCACGATAAAGATTCTCTGGCGTTACGGCCAGACGACGGTTCTCTCCGGTCTGCGCGCCAACCGGGAGTACGAAATTCGGGAGCCACCACGTATGGTCCCCATGCCTTCCAATGGCGCTCGCACACGCACTATACCTTCATCCAAAGCGGTCCTCAGCGCCGACTCGGCCGCCCCGCTTTTCGCCGACGTATCGAGCTTGCTGCATCACAAGCATGTCGAAACTCCCTATGACGACTTCGTGCGCCAGCCGCTCCTCGCGAATAAGCTGAGTCAGCTCGGGCCTGGAATCACTTGGTACGATGTGAATGGCGACGGGACCGACGACCTGATCGTCGGCTCTGGCAGAGGCGGTCGACTCGCGGTCTTCGAGAACAATGGTGGTCGCTTCGCGAGAGTCGACATTCAAGGAGCCGCGGCGCCTGCCGATCAAACGACGATTCTTGTCGTGCCGAACGGCCGAGGCACAAATGAGCTTCTGATCGGTCAGTCGAGCTACGAAGCAGCCACGCCGCAGGAGGCACTGTCGCTGCCCTCCGTCGTCGGACGCAATTTTTCGACGGCCCGGAATCCAAATGCGCTCAACGCCGAGACAACCATCATTCCCGGCGACTCAGCCAGCGTCGGTCCTCTTGCGGCCGCGGACTACGATGGTGACGGCTATCTGGATCTCTTCGTAGGGGGACGTGTTCTGCCCGGCGCGTACCCGGTCCCGGTGTCTTCCCACCTGTATCGTTTCAATGGTGGGCGATTCGTGCTCGATACGGCGAACCAGCACATACTGGATGGCATCGGAATGATTTCAGCGGCTCTCTTTTCGGACATCGACGGGGACGGTCACCCGGACTTGCTTCTCGCCCCGGAATGGGGCTACCTGCGCGTTTTTCTCAACCGCGGCGGTCGCTTTGTCGAGGCTCCTGCTTCATATGGCTTCCGCCAGATATCCAGCCGCTGGAACGGCATCGCGACGGGGGATCTGAACGGCGACGGGCGCCTAGACATCGTTGCCACGAGCTGGGGCCGAAACACGAAGTATCACGTCAGCAAACAGAATCCGCTGTTCGCCTACTATGGAAACTTCGATAACAACTCCTCGCTCGATGTGCTTGAGGCACAGCGCGACGACCAGCTCGGGGATATCGCTCCACTCGAGACGCTCTCGCGGTTGAGCGTTGCGCTTCCTTATATCCGACAGAGAGTCCGCACTTTCGCGGAATACTCGACGGCGACGCTCGACAAGGTCGTGGGGCCGTCGTTGGCGAGGGCCAAGCGACTTGAGGTAAACAGTCTCGATCATTTCGTCTTCATGAACGAGGGAAGCCACTTCACTGCATCACCTCTGCCGACGGTCGCGCAGTTTGCGCCCGCCTTTTACGCGGGGGTCGCAGACTTCAACGGGGACGGGAAGGAGGACATTTTCCTCTCGCAGAATTTCTTTCCGACCGAGATCGGTACACCGCGCTACGATGCGGGCCTGGGTTTGCTAATGCTCGGAAACGGGAAGGGAGGATTCTTCCCCTTGTCCGACCGCGAGTCGGGAATCGCGGTGTTCGGGGACCAGCGCGGAGCGGCCTTCGCCGACTTCAACCGCGACGGTCGGCTCGATCTTGCCATCTCTCAGAATGGCGCGGAGACGAAGCTTTACAAGAATCTCCGCGCCAAAAAGGGGTTGATCGTGCAGCTCATTGGGTCGGCGGCGAATCCTGCTGCCATCGGCGCGCTAATCCGGGTTCATTATGCGGGCAGTCGATACGGACCCGCGCGTGAGATACAGGCGGGATCAGGCTACTGGTCGATGAATTCGCCCGTGCAGGTGATGGGATTGGATGGCGTGCCCGACGCGGTTTGGGTTCGGTGGCCCGGGGGAAAAGAAACCATCACGAAGATCGCGAGCGGAGAAAAAGAAAAGACAATCCGCATTCACAGTCCGCCCGGACCTTAAGAGAGCCCGCAAGTCACCGTGGTCTGCAGAAGTTTGCGTCTGACGAAACGAGCCGCTAAGGGGATGATTTCGTCCAGATTCCGATGACGCCGCAGCCTGAATCGGGCCCAAGGAATTCAGCGGGAGTCTCCGACGGACCGAGGTAAACCTCGATTCCCTCGATGTCACGAACGGGGGTGCTTGGCCCGAAGGTCGTTGACATCCGACCATCCACGAAATAGGCAGGCCGACACCCATGCGTCGATCGCGACGTCTCTACGATGCAAGTGAAGCCAACGCACTCGGTCCGTATGCCGCGCATGGTCTGAAGGAGGTCGGAGAGGTTTACTGCGCTCCGCGCCTCGATCTCTGCCCGCGTCAGAAACTGCCCCCGTTTCAAGGCGCGCCGGCGATCGAAATCCTCGAACCTGCGTCCCACACTTCCGGTGTGCCCACTGACCACGACATTCGGCAAGACCGGCGGGACCGTCGTCAACTGGAATACGTGGGTAACCGATTGGCCCGTCGTGAGATCGAATCCCTTGGCGGAAGGTATGTAGCCCACCGCGTGGACCTGCACGACGTATGACCCCGCCTCGAGCGTCGAATGAAGGAAATGTCCCCCTTCGTCGGAGATGACAGCCCGGGAGAGCAAGGGGATCGTGATCGAAGCGCCGACAATCGGCATTCCGGTTTGAGCATCAATGGTAGTGCCGCCGATCGAACCGCTGCTCTGCCCGTGAAGGGGGTGCACCCTTAGGAGAAGCAACGCGAGGACCAGCAGCTCGCGGGCAGAAACCGTCAGAAAACCGGGGCGGCCTGAGGTGACTTGGTGCCGCATGACCCGCCTTCATTTGGGGGATAATTGAGTCTACCACCAAACCTGAAAAGGTCAACTACGGGCCACTCCGGCTCAGCCATCTCACAACTGAGTATTGCGTAGGGTATTGCGAAAAAGCCTGTGGATTCTCAGTTTGGTGTCAGCCCGAGTTCAACCCCCCGCCCGGCTTACCCGTCCTGTCGAGGCTTTGCTCGTGGTCGATCGCATCGAGAGCAGACGATGAACGCTCTCTCGATGCATCAAAAAAAAATCACAGTTGCATACTGGCTTTTTCTGCATGCGTGTCGGTCGACTCGTATGCGGCAGGACATCCTTGAGGGGGGCCCCACCATGAGGAGAGCGAGTTCCGTAAGGGTTTTGATTTTCGCGGGAGCGATATGCGCTCTCAGCGCCGGCGCGAGCACAGCGCGGTCGCAAACCACGATCACCGGCAAGGTGACTGGCGAAGGAGGCAGACCGATTGGTGGTGCGTCGGTGTTCTTCCCCGACTTCCACCTCGGCGCGAACACGGCGCCGGACGGTACCTACACAATCCGGCTTCCCGAGGATCGCGTAAAGGGACAGACGGTTCCACTCACGGCCCGCTACATCGGCTACTCGCCCGTCCAGCACGCGGTAACGCTCACAGCCGGCACCCAGGAGCAGAGCTTCTCGTTGACGCGTGACGTGGTGCAGCTGAACGAGGTGGTGGTCACCGGTACCGGAAGCGCCACGGAAACGAAAAAGATTCCTTTCGCCGTTGGAGTCATTTCAGCGGATCAGCTCAAGGAAACGCCATCAGTGACTGCGCTCGGCGGACTGGCTGGAAAGGTTCCTGGCGTATCCGTCCTCGACGCCTCTGGAGAGCCTGGTGCGCCCCCGGCAATCCGGTTGCGCGCCGCAACGAGCCTTACCGGTACGCAGGATCCGCTGGTGATCATCGACGGGACCGTGAGCAACTTCACGCTTGCCGACATCAACTCCGAAGACATCGAAAGAATTGAGGTCGTAAAAGGCGCCGCAGCTTCCTCTCTGTACGGATCAAACGCGGCGAACGGCGTGATTCAGATTTTCACCAAGCGCGGGGCGAACGACCCCGAGGGCGAACTGGTCGTAACAGCCCGCAATGAATATGGCCGTTCCGAAGTTCCAAAGCTCATACCGAGGGCGGAGGCCCACGCGTGGCAAATTGACCCGGTGACGGGAGATTATCTTCGCACCGCGGGAGGAGCCCGCATCCCAAAGGCGGACGGAATCGCGGACAATCCGTATAAAGTCATCTACAACCCGCAGAAAGAAGCGCTCCACCCTGGCAATTTCCTCACCGACTATGTCTCCATCGGGCAGCGCAAGGGTACGACGAACTACAACGCGTCGTTCCAGAACACGAAAACCGATGGAATTCTGTTCGGTATCAAGGGCTACAATCGCCAGAACTTCCGCGTGAACCTGGACCAGGTCTTCAACGATCGGCTCGATGGGTCCTTCGGTATGTTCTACGCCAAGTCGAACAACGACCAGACTACGCAGGGCCCGGGATCGCCTTTCTTCGCGCTTACCTTCGTCGAACCCGACGTGAATCTGTTCGCACTGAACGATGATGGTTCACCATATCGCGCGCAGATCCCCGACAGAGTCTCGAACGCGTCGAACCCGCTTTATTCCCTGGCCAACATACAAAACAAAACCGACCGCACCCGCTTCACCGGCACGGGAAGAGCACGCTACCGCCTGTTCGACTGGCTGAGTGCCGACGGCAACTTCAACTACGACGAGGAGTCGAACTCGTTCAAGTCGCTGACTCCATTCGGATTTCTCGATCCACTTGGGGTTGCGACTGACGGCAGCCTGTTTCAGCACGACAACCACGGCCGCAGCTACAACGCCGGAGCGAACCTGACCAGCATCAGGACACTCGGCTCGCTCACCAACACCACGCGCGCCAGCTACTCCTACGAAGATCAGTATCTGACGAGTTTTCAGCTTACGGCAAACAAGCTGACGGTGACCAAGACACCGGAATTCACGGCAGTCGACAACAACAGCCTGATCCCGGGCTCCAGCACCGAGCCTATCCGCACAAGAGGATCGTTCCTCGTCACGACTATGGACTTCAAGGGCGCCTACATTCTCGACGGCCTCATCCGGCGAGATGAATCCTCTCTGTTCGGCGCGGCGGCCCGCAGCAAGAATTATTACCGGTATTCGGCCGCATGGAGAGTCTCGGAGAATCTCCACCTCCCCGGCGTCGACGAGCTTCGTTTGCGCGCCTCGAAGGGCACTGCTGGTCTTCGTCCCATCTTCAACGCGCAGTACGAAACATTCGCAATCACAGGTGGCTCTCCGTCGAAGCAGAACCTTGGGAACAGGCTCTTGCAGCCCGCCCACTCGACAGAAACCGAGTACGGCTTGAACCTCGATTTCCTGGGACGGTATCGCTTCGAGTACACCAATTCGGACAAGACAACTCGCGATCAGATCCTCCTCGTCCCGCTCTCGGCAGCCACCGGGTACCAGAACCAGTGGCAGAACGCGGGCACCTTGAAGGGGCGGACGCAAGAGGCCGCTCTCGGCGGACTGCTGGCTTCGCGTCCGAATTTTACACTTCGCCTCAATATCACCGCCGACCGCACGCGTCAGCACATCACCGAGCTGAACGTGCCGACATTCCTCACCGGTCCCGGCGGAACGGAGACGCAGGTCTTCCGCATCGGGCCGGGCCAGACGTTCGGCGTCATGTACGGCAATCGCACGGTTCGCACGCTCGCGCAGCTGTACGAGGATCCGGCGAAGAAAGCCCTTTCAGGACCGGGCCAGACCTGGAGCTCCGACTCTGTCCTCGTCAACGAGGAGGGCTATGTAGTGCGGCGCTCGAAGTGGCGCACCGTCCAGGAGACACCGATCTTCTACGTCAACTCGAAGGGCGAAACAAAAGTCCAGATCGGGGACGTAAATCCCGATTTCAACATGGGCTTCGCCCCCCAGCTGAGCACCCATGGCTTCAACGTCAGCGCGCTCGTCAACTGGGTAAAGGGCGGCAGCATTTACAACGGCACGCGCCAGTGGCCTTTCTTCGAGAACCGCGATCGCATTTACGATCAGCGGTCCAAGCCTGCCATTGAGCGGAAGCCGCAGAGTTATTACAACTTTTTCTACAACGGCATCAATGCGATCGACTTCTTCGTCGAGAACGGCACGTATGTCAGACTTAAGGAGCTGGCCGTCAACTATACCTTCCCCGCAGGCGCTGTCTCGAGACTCCACGCGCTTGGGACAAGCGGGGTCAAGGTAGGCATAGTTGGTCGCAATCTGTGGACAAAGACGAAGTACTCCGGTTATGACCCCGAGGTCGCTGGTCTGTCCGGCGATCCTTACTCGTTCCGGTTCGATACGTTCTCGTACCCGAATTTCCGCACCTTCACGGGCCTCGTCGAGCTCGCCTTCTAACCGGGAGACCCAAAATGAAGAGGACTATCACTTTGATGAGCAAACTTCTGCGGCGCCCGGAGATCTGGGCGGTTGCAGCGCTTGTGTCGGTCTCCGCTTGCGGAAACCTCGATGTCGTGAATCCAAACGAACCGGACGCCCGACGAGCGCTTTCCGATCCCGGCGGTGTCGAGGCGATTGCCGGCGGCACCTTCCGGACCTGGTTTAACACGCACCAGGGTATGGACGGCGCCGGTCCGCTCACGACGATGGCTGACAGCTACACCGCGTCGTGGAACAATTACTACATGCGGCTCTATTCGGCGAGCTTAATAGCCAGCGACGGACCGAGTTGCATTGGATGTCTGGCGCGAACGTATTGGAGAAATGATCCAGCGGACGCCGAGCGGACTGCTGTCGAGCACTACTGGTACGGCTATTATTCAGCACTGTCCTCCGCGAACGATGTTGTGACCGCAGTTCGGAAGAACAACATCGTCATAAGCGACGCTGCCACCACCAAGATGGTCGAGACCGTAGGCGTCCTGATGCAGGGGATGACTATGGGGGAGCTTTCGCTCAATTATGACTCGGCTTTCGTTGTAGATGAGAACAGTGTTCTGACGAGTCTGACGTTTTCGCATCGTCTGGCCGTGCGTGACACGGCGGTGGCAAAGCTTGAAGCGGCCGCTGCGCTCGCAGATGCCAATGCGTTCAGCACTCCGGCGAGTTGGACAAACGGGACTGCCTATTCCAACACTCAGATCGCGAGGCTCGCGCGCACGTATGCTGCCCGCCTCCTGGCCTACTACCCGCGGAACGGGACCGAGAACGGCACGGCGAACTGGGCCAGGGTCGCCACACTTGCTTCGGCTGGTATCAGTACCGGCGGCGCATTCGATTTCCAATTCACAGGCGACGGCGGGACGCTATTCTTTGACGACTTGAAAG
>DASWGL010000090.1:0-1800 GCA_036393735.1 Gemmatimonadaceae bacterium
GAATTCGCGGAACACGAGCTCGTAGTGATCGCGCGCTATTCCGCGTCCGGTGTCGCCGACTTCCACTATGAGCTCCTCTCTCTCACGTTCGCGGCGGGAGAATCCGATCCAGATACGTCCGCCATCCGATGTGAACTTGATCGCGTTCCCGATCAGATTCCCCAGCACGTGTTTGACCTTGTCTCGATCCGCGTACACTGGTGGGAGATCATCGCCGTTGAGCCGCTCTATGGTAAGGTGTTTTTTCGCCGCGAGCGCCTGATTCAGCGCCCGAACCTGGTCGACCAGCTCCGTGATGTTGAAGTCGGTGCGGGTGAGACTGACCTGGTCGCTAGCGCTGCGCACGTAAGTGAGAATCTCGTCGATCATGTCGATCAGCTGCTGGCCGCCGTTCACGATTCCGGCAACGCTGTCCCGCTGCTTTTGATTCAGCTCGCCCAGCATCCCGTCGCGCAGTATCTCGGCGTGCGTAATGATCGCGGCGAGTGGTGTCCGGAGATCGTGCGACACGTTGGAGAGAAACTGGGTCTTTAGCGCGTCGCGCGCCCGCAGCTCGTCGATCGTGCGCTGCGCCTCTTCCGCCTGGGCCGCGATTATTTCAAGCCGCTCTTTCGGTGCCGAGCCTACACGGTCGGACATGCTCATATTGTACTCGCCGTCACATCCGTTGCCAACGCATCCGACTCCACGGCGTCGAGCAGCTGTTGCCGCCGCAGCAGCGACCAGTAGCGCCCGCGCAGCGCCATCAGCTCCGGGTGCCGCCCCTGCTCGGCCACCGACCCCTTCTCGAGCACGATGATCCATGAGGCATCGCGAATCGCGCTTATGCGGTGCGACGCGATGAGCGCCGTTCGTCCCGCCAGAGCTTCACGCAATGCCCTGAGAATCTCGGCCTCGGTGTGCGTGTCGACCGCCGACAACGCGTCATCGAGGAGTACGATGCTCGGCTTTCTAGCCAGCGCCCGCGCCAGCGAAGCGCGCTGCTTCTGACCACCGGACAGATTGATTCCGCGCTCGCCCAGAATGGTCTCGTAGCGGCCGGGAAAGTTGTCGATCGTCGCATCCAGCTGCGCGACACCCGCCGCCCATTCCCCGGTCTGAGTCATGCCGCTCGTTCCGTAGGAAAGGTTCGATCCGATGGTGTCGCTGAAGAGAAGACTTTCCTGCGGTACGAATCCGATGTCCTGCCGCAGCTCCGCCGGAGCAACGTTCTTCGTCGGGACGCCATCGATGAGAATCTCGCCTTCCTGCGGATCGTACAATCGCGGGATCAGATCGATCAGAGCGCTCTTTCCGCTTCCCGTTGCGCCAACCACTCCAAACGTTGCTCCCGCCGGCACGCTGAAGCTGACATTGCGCAGAACCCAGCGCGGCTCGCCCGGCGCGTCCGACGGATAATGAAAGCTGACATTTCGAAACTCGATGGTGCGACCCGATTTTGTCGGCGGCAGGTGTTGACGAGGCTCTTCGCCAATGATGGTCGGGCGAGCTTCGAAGATCTCGGCGAGGCGCCCCATCGACGCATCGCCGCGCTGAAAAAGATTGACGACCCAGCCGAGCGCGATCATCGGCCACGTGAGCATAGTGAGGTACATGCCGAACGCGACGAAGGAGCCCACGGAAATAGTGCCCTTGATCGTGAGCGCTCCGCCCACTCCAAGAACGATCACCGCGCCGAGCCCTCCAAAAAAAGCGAACAGCGGATTCAGAGTACCCCACAGTCTCACGAGAGACATGTTGAGCGCGAGGTATTGATCGTTGATCGCGCCGAACCGCGCTATCTCCGCTGCTTCCTGGCGG
>DASWGL010000091.1:0-1828 GCA_036393735.1 Gemmatimonadaceae bacterium
GTTGCAGGCCGGGGTCTCGGCTTTGTCTCGCAGATCCATGACGTCGGTGAGCGGACAACGGCTCGTCTTCGTGCCAAACGATTTTGCCAGTGTCTGGATCTTTTACGATCTCGCTGTACCTGTCGTTTTCCTTATCGATTACCCGCACTATCGTGTTCCACTTTCCCGATTTCCGATACAGACTGTCGCCCGAGATTATTTCGAGAGACACCTTCCCGTGTCCCCGACGCTTGATTCGAAGCCGCGAGGACTCCCGAGGCTTCTCAAGGTACTCGTCAACGCAACGATTGAAATGCCGCGTCGTAGAGCCGCATTTGGGACAAGGTACGCGCTGACTGGGCACGCTCGGCCCGCACACGGCGTTCCCGCAATCTCCGCAGCGATCCGACATAACGCAAATCGTACGCGTTTTCGCGTGCGTCGCAAGCCCAATCACCCCTCGGCATAGCAGCTCTATTAGGAGAGCTTGTTGCAACGATGGAAGAGAACCGGAAGTCAATCGCGGAGATGTTGGGAGAGTTCGTGCGCGAGACCGCCTTGCTCGTCCTCGTATTTGTTCGGGATTTATTGTTCCGAAATCCTAACCCGTATCCTTGGGTGGGAATTCTCGCTACCGTTTTATTATCCGGACTTCTGCTGACAACCGGAATTATGATTGAAAGAGTTCGACGCGGGTAATCTGCCTGCGCGAAGGAGGTGCACGGTGGATCTTTTCTGGGCTGCTCTGATTCCCGGAGCGATGGGATTGGCTGCGGCTCTCGTAGGAATGTCCTTCGCGATCTACGAGCGCAGAAAAGCATTGCGAGCCGACGAAGCCGCGCGCTCGTCGCAAGATTTGCGACGGTTGGAGGCGCAAGCCTAAAGCCGTACTCCGCTGCGCTGTCGACCTCAGCGCGCGCGTCCCCTACGAATGAAGCTCCGGCGGATGCGACGTCTGGCATCCTATCCACACCTCGCCGCCCTCGAAGTATTCCTTCTTCCAGATCGGCACGATTTCCTTGAGCCGATCGATCGCAAACCGGCATGCCTCGAACGCCTCCGCGCGATGCGCCGCCGAGACCGCGATCGCTACCGACGTCTCGCCGATATCGACGAAGCCGATTCGATGCTGGATCGCGATGCGCACAATCTTCCACCGCTCTCCCGCCTCACGCGCGAGCTTGCGCATCTCGCTCAGCGCCATCGGTTCGTAGGCCTCGTACTCGAGCCGAATCACGCTCCGGCCCGCGTTATCCTGCCGCGTCATCCCGTTGAAGGTCACCGTCGCGCCCGCGCGTGGGTCTGCGACGGCGCGCTCGAGCGCTTCGAGGTCGACCGGCCCCCGCCCGATCGCAATCGGCCCGACCCATGGCGCGTCGGCCCCGCCGCTGACCGGCGGTATAAACGCGACCTCGTCATTGTTGCGCGGACGGTAATCGTCCTTGACGTATTCCTGATTCACCGCAAACGCGACGCCATCATGATGGCCGCCGAGCGCCGGAAAATCCTCCAGCAGCCGATGCCAAATCTCGCCGACCGTCGTTCCGTCGGGGAATTCGCGGTCCAATTCCGAGGTGCGTGCGCGTTCGCGCAGCGTGGCGAACAGTTTGATCGTTAACCGGTTCATGGTTGTAGCGATCCGTCAAAGTTTCAGCAGATGGGCCATGTGCCCAAGCTCCGGGATAAGCAACTTCTCCATCGCAAGCCGACACGCGTCGGGCGACCCCGGAAGCGCGATGACGATTTTGCCGTTACTCGTTCCGGCCAGCGCCCGGCTCAAAAACGCAGCCGTGCCAATCTCCTGGTATGAGAGCATCCGGAAAAGCTCCCCGAAGCCTTCAAGCTCCTT
>DASWGL010000092.1:0-2403 GCA_036393735.1 Gemmatimonadaceae bacterium
GAGCTCGTCGATTGCGTCCCGGTTGACGGTCGCATCCTTCGCGTTTACGATGACGCGAATGTCGCGCGTGGCAGGCGCGTGCTTGTCCGCGGCGCGCCGAACAGCCGCACCCAGTCGCAGCATCTGCCCGACACCGCGTGTGCTCCAGCCCTTTGTCCGATCGGGACGCAGAGTGTCGGGAGAATCGTTCTTCGAGTAGTTGGGCACACGTAAAGCGAGATTCATCATCGGCGTCTCGGCGCTGGTTGAGACGTGCGAAACGCCGAGTGCCGGAGAGACGATCACGGCTCGATATACCTCGGGCCGGAACTGCGCCGCCCACGAAGCCATGTTGCCGCCGAGACTGACCCCGAGGACGACGACGGTATCGCCGAGGCCGCTCGCCAGATCGATAGCGGCGTCCGCGACATCTCGTAGTGATTCCGCCGTCAGGTTCCCGAGATCGTCGGCAGTTGCTCCACGCAGTCCGTGATCGGGAAGTCTCGGGACGAACGCGTTGTCACCGCTGGCGTACAGCATGTCGGCGAGCTTACGAAATTGACGGGGCGAGTTTGTCAGGCCATGGAACAGCACGAACGCCCGCGGGGTGCGATGAGCGTGAACGAGGATGATCGACTCTCCACCACTCACGGCACCCGAGTCGGCACGTCGAAACGCCTGTGCCAGTCGCATTGCGGCGTCGTAATCACGCGCAGGCTTCGAGTGAGGTCCCAGAGAGTCGACGCTGGTCGGAACTGCCGTAGCCAAAACCAGATATAGCACGGCGGCCCGCCAGAGAACTCCGAAAACGCTCACAACCTGCCGTTTGCTCCGTACTCGTCCCATAACGTCGCCATCGCGCGCATCCCCAGCCTGAAGTTCTCGTCGCTCATCCACTCGTCGGGCGCGTGCGCGTTCTCGCCGGGCAACCCAAATCCCACTAACAGCACGGGAGCGCCGAGTATGCGCTCGAAGTCGCCAACGACGGGGATAGAGCCGCCTTCACCGGTGATCACGGGCTCCTTCCCGAATGCTGCGCGCAATGCGCCCCGCGCCGCATCGTAGATCGGTCCATTCAGCTCGGCGCGCCATGGACGTCCGCCGTGCAGGACCTGCACGGTCACCTTCACTCCCTTCGGCGCGACCTTCGCCACGTGCGCTTTCATGAGTTTCTCGATCTCGGCCGGATCCTGATCGGGGACGAGACGACAGCTTACCTTCGCCATCGCCTTCGCGGGGAGGACCGTCTTCGCACCTTCGCCAATGTAGCCACTGAGCTGGCCGTTTATCTCGCAGGTGGGGCGAATCCATAGCTTCTCGAGAGTGGTGTATCCCTTCTCGCCGCCGAGGGCGCTGACGCCGGTCTCTTTCATGAGAGTCTTGTCGTCGAAAGGAAGTGAGCGCATCTGCTTTCGGATTTTCGGACTCCACGTCCGCACCTTCTTGTAGAATCCGGGGATCGCAATGCGGCCATCCTTGTCGTGGAAAGTCGCGAGGATGCGCGCCAGCGCCATCGCGGGATTGACGATCGCCCCGCCGTAGATGCCCGAGTGCAGATCGCTCTTCGGCCCCTGCACGTTGATCTCGAAGTAAGCGAGTCCGCGCAGCGACGAGAGAATCGATGGCAGTCCGGGCGCGAACATCGATGAATCGGAGATCACCACCGCGTCGGCCTTTAACAGGTTCTTCTGTTCCTTCACAAACGCCGCCAGATGCTCGCTGCCGATCTCTTCCTCGCCCTCCGCGATTACGACGACATTGACCGGGAGCTTCCCACGCGTAGCGAGGTGCGCCTCGAGCGCTTTTACATGGAGAAAGAGCTGGCCCTTGTCGTCCACCGATCCACGCGCGAAAATCTTTCGGTCGCGCACCGTCGGCTCGAACGGCGGAGATGTCCACAACTCGAGCGGCTCGGCCGGCTGGACGTCGTAGTGGCCGTAGATGAGAACTGTCGGCGCACCTGGCGCGTTCCTCCACTCGCCGACAACCACGGGGTGACCGGCGGTGGGGTAGATCTTCGCCGGCACGCCGATCTTGTCGAGGGATGTCTTCACCCACTCCGCCGCCCGCCTCGTGTCAGCGTTGTGGTCCGACTTCGCGCTTACGCTCGGGATGCGAAGAAACTCGAACAGCTCGTTGTGGATGCGCGGGTCGTTGTCGGAGAGAAACCTCTCGAGATCCGCCGGAATGGTTGTGTTGCCGCGAGCAGTTTTGCTCGCGCCCCGAACAGTTTTGGTTGACTTGGTCATTGACTCAGTCTCGTCTGTGTTTTCGTCATCGTAAAAGAAGTGAGACCAGCATGGTGGATCACCTGGCATGGCCCGTACCGGCTAGCAACCGGACCGCCGTCATTCCCGCGAACGTCGCGGCGAGACACAGGATCACGCTCAGGATAACGTAACCCGTTGCTCTTCCGTACTCGCC
>DASWGL010000093.1:0-2553 GCA_036393735.1 Gemmatimonadaceae bacterium
ATGGAACCGGCGTGCGGAAGATGTCGTCGCTTGCCTTCGGCGGTTCTTGCGCGCTGGGCGCAACGCAGCTGATGACGACGCTCTTCCCGCTCGGCGGAGCACTCTTTTAGAGGAGGGAGGATAGGTTGATGGCGGAAGGTGAGCGGCGGGTGAGCGCGATTCATCAATCGCTCACCCAGCCCATTCTGCTTGCGGGAGCCGAACGGCCCCTGGCAATCGCCAACTGGATCACCGCCGCCGCCTTGATCCTTGGCGGCGGACTCCATTGGTACACGATTGCCACGGGAGCATTCCTGCTGACGGTTGGACATTGGGCGCTGGTTCAGGCCGCGAAATTCGATCCCCAGCTCAGCCGGGTCTACGTCCGGCATATCAACTACCAGGACTACTATCCGGCGCGCGCCTCAGTTACTGCGCCCCCGCCGCGAATCCGGCCGTCCGTGCCCACACCCAAGGAGATCCGCGCGTAATGGTGGAGAGGTTGGAACATGTTTTTCAAAGAGTTCAAGGATTTAAGACGGAGCCGGGACAGACTGCTTGGGCTGCCAGACCGGCTCAACTACGCGATCCCGACGGATGACTACACGATCGCCATGAAGGACGGCGCCTTTCTGTCGGCCTTCGAGTGCTCCGGTCTGGACCTCAATTCAGCCAGCGTCGAGGAACTCGATGCGCATCGCGCCCAGGGCAATCGCGCACTCGCGCGTCTTGACGACGGCTTCATGTACAACGTCGATCTCATCCGTCATCCGAGCGGCGAGTATTCAGGTCGAACGTTTCCCGATCCGGTCAGCGCGGCGCTCGACCGAGAGCGCGAGATTCAATACTCCGCGGAAGGTCAGCACTTCGAGACCAGATGCGTTCTGACGATCACGTATCGTCCGCCGGCCGATGCACAGACGCGGATGGCCGGCGTGTTCCTCTCGGGTGCGCCGAAGCATACCCACTGGCGAACACAACTCAACTGGCTCAAGCAGAAGCTTCGTGAGTTCGAAGATGCAATCAGTCCCGTCTGGAAGCTGACCGCGCTAGACATGGACGCTTTGCTCTCTCATCTCGCCAGTTGCATCAACGGGCGCTTGCACGAGATCGCCGTACCGAGAACGCCTACCTACCTCGACGCGGTTCTCGGCAATCAGGACCTGATCGCGGGATTCAAGCCGCGCGTCGGCGGAAGACACATACGCGTCGTCGCTCTGTCTGGTTTTCCGCCCTTCTCGTTTGCGGAGATGGCCGCGTTCCTGAGCGAACTCCCCATCTGTTATCGCTACTCGATCCGTGGAATTCCAGTCGGGCCAAGAACCGCGATAAGCCAGCTCACCGTCTACCGACGGAACTGGTTCCAAAAGCGGCTCGGACTTCGCGGCATCATTAGCGAGCACTTCGGTTCCGGCGCCGGCGCAGCCTTTCAGAACCAGCATGCACTCAAGATGGCGGCTGACGCCGACGAGGCGATCACAGAGGCCGAGGGAGGAGCGGTCCGATACTGCTACGTCACTCCAAAAGTGATTGTCACCGAGGATCAGGCTGACGTTGCGGATGAGAACGCGCAGCTCGTGTTCAAGGTTTGCCAGAACATGGGATTCGACCCGCGGATCGAATCGATAAATGCAGTTGAGGCGTGGCTTGGTTCGCTGCCAGGGCACGGTTGGTATGACGTGCGCCGGCCGCTGGTCAACACTCAGAACCTCGCCGACATCCTGCCGCTGACAAGTATCTGGCCGGGTCTCGCGATGAATCCGTGCCCCTACTATCCGAAGAACACGCCTGCGCTTTGCCATGGCGCGACAACCGGCAGCACGCCGTTCCGGCTCAACCTGCATGTCGGCGACACGGGCCATACCGGCATCTACGGCCCGACCGGGAGCGGCAAGAGCGTCGCGCTCGGAACGATCGCGGCAAACTTCCGCGCAGTTCCGGACGGCCAGGTCTTCTGCTTCGACAAGGGTTACTCCGCGTTTGTTCTGACTAAGGCACTCGGCGGACAACACCTCGACTTGGGCGAGGACGAGGTGCCGCTGCAGCCGCTTGCACGCGTCGACGACGAAACCGATCGGATGAAGCTGCAGAGCCTGCTCGAAGACTGGCTCGAACTTCAGAGCGTGCGACTGGTTCCCGCGCAACGGAAGGCGCTGTGGCGGGCGCTTGAACTCGTCGGTGAAGGTCCGCCGGAGCAACGCACGATCAGCAATCTCGTCACCCAGGTTCAGGACAACATTGTGCGGGACGGTCTGAATGCGTTCTCACTCGCTGGTCCGCTCGGGCGCTTTCTCGACGCCGACCGTGACGTACTGCTCGAAGGGCGGTTCGTCACCTTCGAGCTCGAAACGCTCATGGCGATGGGTCCGAAAGTCGTCGTGCCTGTCGCCACGTATCTTTTCCATCGCATCGATCAACGACTCGACGGCAGGCCAACGCTGATCGTGCTCGACGAAGCATGGATCATGCTCACCAACAGCGTTTTTGGCGCGAAGGTCGAGGAGTGGCTGCGCACCCTGCGCAAGAAAAACGCCGCTGTCGTGCTGGCGACCCAAAGTCTCGCGGAGATCGCCA
>DASWGL010000094.1:0-1939 GCA_036393735.1 Gemmatimonadaceae bacterium
GGACGATGTTGATCTCATCGTCGACCGCCGCGCCGTTGTCGGTGGCGATCAGACGCTGATTCGGCGCGTCCCAGAACATGTCGAACGGGTTCCGGAAACCGCGTGCGAACTGCTCGACGCTGCCGTCCGGAAAGACGCGAAAGATTTTTCCGCCGTTCCAGTCGGGAAACGCAGCGATCGCCCCGCCGCCGTAGTCGCCGATGCCGAAGAAGATCGAGCCATCCGCGCCGACCGTCGGATTCCCTCCGTGATGTTCGGAGGATGAGCCGCGCGCGGGAAAATCTTTATCGGCGACGAACGACTGGAGAATCGTCTCCTTGCCGGTGGTCAGATCGATCGTGGACAGTACGTCCGCGATTTGATTCGGTGTGGTGTAATGCACGACCGCGGTGTTGTCGTCGCGGAGGGCCATGCCCAGAAGGCCGGAGTCACCAACGCCATCTGTGGTCACCTGCGCGATGAGCGTGCTCTGGCCGCCTTCGAATCGGAACAGGTTGCCAGCCGTGGTCGTGTAGTAGATGGCGCCGTGCGAGTCGATGGCGATCGAGTCGGCGAAACCGCTCGTCGCGCCGAGGAGCTGCACACCGAATCCGGGGAGGATGGAGGCGGTGGCGGTGGCGGTGGCAAAGAGGAGCGCGGGGATGAAGGACTTCATCGACTGCTCGGCACGGTAAGAACGAATCATGCCACGTGGGGAACGGAGATCACGATGAAGCAGCGAAAACTCGGTAAACAGGGCCTCACCGTTTCAGAGCTCGGACTGGGCTGCATGGGCATGTCGGAGTTCTACGGGACCACCAACGAATCAGAGGCGATCGCCACGATTCAGCGCGCGCTCGACCTGGGCATCAACTTCCTCGATACGGCCGACATGTACGGTCCGTTCACGAACGAAAAGCTGGTGGGGAAGGCGATCCGCGGACGCCGCGACAAGGTCATCGTGGCCACGAAGTTCGGCAATCAGCGGCGCGACGACGGGAGCTGGATCGGAACCAACGGGAAGCCCGAATACGTGCGCGCTGCATGCGACGCCTCGCTGCTGCGGCTGGGCGTCGATCACATCGATCTCTACTACCAGCATCGCGTCGACACGTCGGTACCCATCGAGGAAACGGTTCGGGCGATGGCCGATCTTGTCCGCCAGGGCAAGGTCCGCTACCTCGGCCTCTCCGAAGCGGCGCCCAAGACGATCCGGCGCGCGCAGAAAGTGCATCCCATCAGCGCGCTGCAGACCGAGTATTCACTCTGGAGCCGCGAGCCGGAGGACGAGATCCTGCCCACGGTGCGCGAGCTGGGAATCGGGTTCGTCGCCTACAGCCCGCTGGGGCGGGGATTCCTCGCCGGCCGCTTCAAATCGATCGACGAACTGGAGCCGGATGACTACCGCCGCAATTCGCCGCGATTCCAGGGCCAGAACTTCCAGCGCAATCTCGATGTCGTGAAGAGAATCGAAGAGATTGCCGCGGAAAAGCGGGTGAAGCCATCGCAACTGGCGCTGGCCTGGTTGCTGGCGCAGGGTGAAGACATCGTTCCGATCCCGGGGACGAAGCATGTGAAGTATCTGGAGGAGAACGTGAAGGCGACGGAGATCCGGCTCACGCGCGAGGACCTTCGGCGCATCGACGAGGTGGCGCCGATCGGCGTCGCGGCCGGCGATCGTTACCCCGACATGACCAGGGTGAACCTCTGAAATTTTGCCCCGTGGCGGGAGGTTGAACGAGGCCTCGACGCGTGATAGCGTCACGCTCTTCCTTGTCGCGGGGTGGAGCAGTCTGGTAGCTCGTTGGGCTCATAACCCAAAGGTCGCGGGTTCAAATCCCGCCCCCGCAACCAATCTGAGTTAGACGCAAGCCACTGGAAACAGTGGCTTTATTCGTTTCTGGTCCGATCGCTGGTGTTCGGCGAAATCTCGCGACTGTGCGAAAACTGTCCGAAAAGT
>DASWGL010000095.1:0-11948 GCA_036393735.1 Gemmatimonadaceae bacterium
CGACGCATCGCCGCGCTGAAAGAGATTCACGACCCAGCCGAGAGCGATCATCGGCCACGTGAGCATCGTTAGGTACATGCCGAATGCGACGAATGAGCCCACGGAAATCGTGCCCTTGATCGTGAGCGCTCCGCCCACTCCGAGAACGATGACAGCGCCGAGTCCCCCGAAAAACGCGAACAGCGGGTTCAGAGTCCCCCACAATCGCACGAGGGACATGTTGAGGGCGAGGTACTGATCGTTGATCGCGCCGAACCGCGCTATCTCTGCCGCTTCCTGACGGTACGCTCGGACGATCCTCGCGCCGGAGAGATTCTCCTGCGCCCTGGTGGTGAGCGTCGAGAAGTGCTCCTGCACCGCCTCGAATCGGTCGTGAATCGCCTTTCCCATCTTTATCGTGAGCACCGGCAGGAAGAGCGTCGGCAACAGCGCGAGGAGGGTCAGCTTCACATCGATCCGGAGCATGAAATACAGCGCAAACACACCGCCCGTGATCGTGTTGGCGAGGTACATCACCGCTGGGCCGACCGCCATCCGAACCGCGCTCAGGTCATTGGTGAGGCGCGCCATTATGTCGCCCGTCCGGGTCTGTGCAAAGTACGCCGCGTCGAGCGTCTCCAGATGTGTGAAGAGATCGTTGCGCAGGTCGTACTCCATCCAGCGGCTAACGCCGTTCATCAGCTCTCGCATCCCGTATCTGAAGGCACCGCCGACGATGGCGGCGAGGACGATAAGGCCGCTGAGCTTCCAGATTGTGCTCATCGGCGCGCCTGCACCGATGGCGTCGATTGCGCGTCGCAGCACCCAGGGTATGACGCTCGTGATCGCCGACGACGCCAGGACGATCAGGAGGCCCGCTGTAAAGGACTTCCAGTACGGCTTGTAATAGGGCGCAGCGGTGCGAAGATTCTTCAAAGTTGGCATATGGATTGCCGTCCATAGTTATTCATGAGCTTGGTTAAAACCAGGCGATCATCACACGATGGAGGAGGCTTAATGGCTCAATATATTCCCCGGTTTAGTGCGTCGCTCGCACTCTCGCTCGCGCTACTCGCAGGTGCGTGCTCGAAGAAAGACGACACCGCCGCTGCGGATTCGGCGCTGAATAAGGACATTCAGCTCGCGAACAGAGACACCAGCGCGCAACCCGCGCTCACCGACGTTCCTGCCGGCACGGCAGCCAATCCGGCGCCGAGCACGACTACGAAGACGACGACTACTACGCGCAGCACCACCCGCACACCGACCACGACCACCAAGAAGCCGACAACCTCGGTCACCTCTAGTGGCAACACCGTGACCCGCAACAGCGCGGGGACGGCGGCCAAAGTCGGAACGATTCCAGCGGGTGCTACGCTCAACCTTGCGTCAGGCTCCAAGGTCTGCACGAACACCAACCATGTCGGCGATCGCTTCAACGCCAGCGTGACCAACGCCGTCACCGGCTCCAATGGCGCGGTGATCCCCGCCGGCGCGACCGCGACGGTGGAAGTGACCGAGCTCAAGCGCAGTGAGAACGTCAACGACAACGTGGTGATGGGCTTCCGCGTCGTCTCCGTCAATTTCGGCGGACACACGTATCCGGTCAGCGCCACGACGAGCTACGCTGATGTGAGCAAAGTGAAGAACCAGCCCAAGAGCAAAGATGTGCAGAAGGTCGTCGGTGGCGCGGCAATCGGCGCCATCGCCGGACAGATTCTTGGAAAGAGCACCAAAGCCACGGTAATTGGCGGAGCTGTCGGGGCCGCTGCCGGAGCTGGAGCTGCCGCTGCGACGGCGAACTATGAAGGCTGCGTCAACTCGGGCAGCCGCATTACCGCTACGCTCAACTCGTCAACTCAGGTCAACATCTGAGAGAGCCCTGGCGGTAGCAGAAGAAAAACCCGGCGTGAAGTGATCACGCCGGGTTTTTTGCGTTCTAGAACCCGACCGCTCCTCCGTGCGAGCGCGGGTCGTCCATGCCTTCGTAGCCGCCCCTTACTCGCATGATCGACGCTGCCGAGGCGATCCCGCTCTGCTCGTAGACGTGATGCCCCATCTGCCTCAGTCGCGCCAGCACCGACGGCTCGAAGCCACCCTTCTCAACGCGTATTGAATCGGGTAGCGACTGGTGGTGTATTCGTGGCGCACTCATCGCATCCGCCAATGACATCCGGTAGTCGATGACATTCAGAATGATCTGTGACGTCGCGGAGATGATCCTTGGGCCGCCGCGCGCGCCAGTCACGAGCAGAAGATGTCCCCACGGATCGAGCACGATCGTCGGAGACATCGCGCTCAGCATCCGCTTGCCAGGCGCGATCGAGTTGGCGGCGCCCTGGATCAAGCCGTACATGTTGGGAGTTCCAGGCTGCGAAGTGAAATCGTCCATCTCGTCGTTGAGAAAAAAGCCGGCTCCGCTCACGAAGACTCCCGACCCGTACAAGTCGTTCAGTGTGGTCGTCGTCGCGACGGCGTTTCCAGAGCGATCCACAACGGAGTAGTGTGTCGTCTCATTTCCCTCTCGAAGTTTCGAGGCGAGTTGAGTGGTTGGATCAGCGTGGTCGCGCGAGATGGTTCTCGCCATCGCTTTCGCGTAAACCTTGCTCGTAAGCTGGTCGAGCGGAACCTTGACATACGCGGGATCGCCCAACTTCGAGTTGCGGTCGATGAACGCGCGCTGCGACGCCGAAGCGAGCGCGTGGATCCGTTCGGCGCTCCCGAACGCAGTCACCGGCCCGTACGCTTCCAGAATGTTCAACATCTCGGTCACGGTGGTCCCACCGGACGAGGATGGTGGCATCGAGAGCAGCGCGTAACCGCGATAGCTGCCTCGTATCGGCTGGCGCCAGACCGGCCGGTAGCGCGCGAGGTCTGCCTTCGTGATCAGGCCCCCGCTGCGCTTCATCTCGGCGTCAATCGAGTCGGCGATGCTGCCGCGGTAGAAAACCCGCGAACCCGAGTCGGCGATCAATCTAAGAGTGCGCGCGAGTTGGGGTTGGACCAGTCGAGACCCGATTCGGGGCGGTGACCCACCGGGAAGAAAGATTGATTTTCCGGCGAAGCTGCTGATTCGATACTTCTCGCCAGAAATCGAAGCGAAAAGGGTCGTGTCGACGATGAAGCCTTCCGAGGCAAGACGTATCGCCGGTGCGAGCACTCTCGCGAGGGGCAGCGCGCCGTATTTGCGATGCGCCTCGATCATTCCGGCGACGGCGCCCGGCACGCCCGACGCCTTCGGTCCGATCGTGCTCTCTCCGGTGAGCTTGCCATTGGCGCCAACGTACATGTCGCGCGTCGCGGCGAGTGGTGCTGTCTCCCGATAATCGAGGGCATCGACGCGACCGTCCGCCATTCGCATCACCATGTAGCCACCGCCGCCGAGATTTCCCGCCTCTGGGAAGGTGACCGCGAGCGCGAACCCGGTAGCGACCGCGGCGTCGACGGCGTTTCCGCCCTGCTTCATCACCTGGGCACCAACCTCAGCGGCCAGCCGATTGTTGCTGGCGACGATTGCGTGGGGAGCGAATGTCGGGTGAGCGCCGGCAGGAAAACGCCATCCAGCCGGGAAAACGGCTGGGACGCGCTTCGGCATGGAGGGATCGACGACCTGGCGCCATGAAGGCGCCGCGGCTACGAGCCAGGCGGATCCCGCTACGGCCGCCGTCGCGAGAATCAATTTCTTTTTCAGAGCGGATCTCCGGAGAGTGCCAGTGTGAATTCTATCCGCGCCGCACCACGCGTGTCACCTTGGCGGGCGCACCTGCGGAATCTCCGTTCCTCGCGACCTACCTACTTGCGACGCGCGGTTCCGCCGAATCCCATTCGCAGCGATACCCGCAGAGCGGGCATGCTGTTCGTATTGCTCGTACCGTTCGACAAATCTTTTCTCTCATGGATCGCGAACGAGTAATCCGAGATGATATCGAGGTTGGTGCGGTCGCTGAGGCCGTAGCCAAATCCGTATCCGAGCGCAAACAATGGATCGATGTTCCCGCCGGTTGGCGCCAGCTTCGCGCCGTCAGAATCGCGCTTCAGATTCCTGTAGGCGACGACTCCGCCGTTGAGCTCCAGCACCTGATGGAAGCCAATCCCCGCTCCTGAGTGAAACGTCGCCACGAGAGTCATCAGGTCGAGATGCGCGTCGCAGCTCCCACTCAAACATTGTGCTCCGCCCGTCGTAAGCACGGCACCCGTGGAGGTGTACTGGAAGGGCACGTGCGACCAGCTGCCAGCGAGCCCGAAGGACGAGCCGTTGTTTCCTCCCTTCTCGATGGACGCCCGATACGCGAAGTTCGTCGAATTGCCGAAGTTCCATGTACTCGCGGATGTCCCGTCGTTGACGAGGTTCGCCCGGAATCCCGAAACTCCCGCAGTGATCCAGTAGTCTGGATTGTTCGTGTACGCGCTCGGCCGCCGCGGCATCTGCGCGCTCAGCGTTCCCGCGCCGAACATCAACGTCAATAACGCCAGAGAAAAACGTCTCATCATGTTGCTCCAAGTTGTCTTGCAATACGCGCGAGCCGTCGGGTAAGTTTGGTCGTGCCTCACCGCTCGGCAGCTCATTGATGTTCGACCCTCGCGAAACGGAGCGCCGCAACCCGCGTACCGTCTCGATCGATCTCGCGTCCCCCCTCGAGATCGTAGACATGATAAACGCTGAAGATCGAAGTGTTCCCGAGGTTGTTGCGACCCAGCGCGAGCAGATCGCCCGCGCAATCGAGCTGGCCGAAGCAACGTTTCGCTCCGGAGGACGATTGTTCTACGTCGGTGCCGGTACCTCAGGACGACTGGGAGTGCTCGACGCAAGCGAGTGTCCACCAACCTTCGGCACCAAACCGGAAATGGTGCAGGGCATCATCGCCGGCGGACTGCCGGCCCTGACGCGCTCACAGGAGGGAGCGGAGGACATCGTCAAGAATGGCGCGATTGCGATGGACGAGCACGGCGTCAACGACAAGGACTTCGTAATCGGGATCGCGGCTTCGGGCACCACGCCCTACGTGCGCGCCGCTCTCGAGCGCGCCGCCGCGCTCGGTGCCAAAACGGGAATCGTCGCCTCCTCGCCGCCGCCGCCCGATCTCGTGTCGAAGGTCGATGTGACAATGCTTCCCATAGTTGGCCCCGAGGTCGTCACCGGCTCGACGCGCATGAAGGCGGGCACGGCGACCAAGCTCGTGCTCAACACGATCACTACCGGTGCGATGATCAGGCTCGGGAAAACGTACGGCAATTTGATGGTCGACTTGCGGGCGACGAACAACAAATTGATCGACCGAAGTCAGCGGATCGTGATGGAAGTCTGCGGAGTGTCGCGAGACGAAGCGACCAAGCTCCTGGAGCGCGCCGGCAAGAGTGTGAAGCTCGCGATCGTGATGCAGAAAAAGGGAGTCTCGCGCGAGCAGGCCGAGAAGCTCCTCGCCGAAAACGGCGGCGTGGTCCGGCGTGTGACCAAGGATGCGCCGCCTCCCATCAGCGGATCATAGCGTGGCTTCCGGCGTAGTCGTCGGCTTGATGTCGGGCACTTCGCTCGATGGAATCAGCGCCGCGGTGGCGCGCTTTCGGGACGCGAGCGACGGACGGATCGATGTCGATCTTCTCGCCCACACATCGCGCGCGTATTCGAGCGCTCAGCGCACCCGACTTACGGCCGCGCTCGGCAGTGGCACCCCCTCCGAGTATTGTCGGCTCAATTTCGATCTTGGAAGTTGGCTGGCCGATGCGGCGATAGAGGTGATGGCCGAGGCCGGCGTCGCGCGCGACGACATCGCGGCAATCGCGTCGCACGGCCAGACAATCTGGCATGACCCCGGTCACTCCACCTGGCAGTCCGGAGAAGCGGCCGTCATCGCCGAGCGAACCGGCATCGACGTTATCAGCGACTTTCGCGTGCGCGATGTCGCGGCGGGCGGACAGGGCGCGCCGCTCGTTCCGATCGCCGACGCGATGCTCTTCTCCTCGCAGTCGGAATGGCGAGGTCTCCAGAATCTGGGCGGAATCGGCAACATCACTATCGTGCCGCCACACGGTCAGATCGAGGGCGTCCGCGCATTCGACACCGGGCCCGGGGTTGCCGTAATCGATGGAGTAACCCGAGCCCTGCGGCCCAATCTTCCTTACGATGTGGACGGAAAACTGGCGCGCGCGGGCAAGCCCAACATGCGGATAGTGGCGGAGCTGTTGAAGCATCCCTATTTCAGCGCGCCTCCACCCAAATCAACTGGCCGCGAGCTGTTCAACTCAGACTACGTCCAGAAACTGATAGCGTCCGCACACGCCACTCGCGCCAGCGACGAAGACATCGTTGCAACCGCCGTCCAGCTGACGGCAGAAAGCGTCGGCGACGCATACAAGAGATTCATTGTGGAACCCGTCCGCGAAGTACTGGTCTCCGGAGGAGGCGCGAAGAATCCCGCATTGTTCGCCGCGATCGAGAAGGCTGCGGCGCCGATAGCTGTTCGCCACTTTGACGACGTCTATTTCGACGGAGAGGCGAAGGAAGCGGTGGCCTTTGCATTGCTTGGATATCTGCACGTGACAAAACGGCCCGGAAACGTTCCCACTGCCACTGGCGCGCGCGGTCCGCGAGTGCTGGGGAAGCGCACGCCGGCATGAGCGAGGTCGCCGAGCTCTTTTATCCGGCCATTCGGTGGGATGCGTCGCGGGGCTACGAGGGCGAGCGTAATGCGATCGAGCTTGCGCTGAAGCTCGGCGTCGGCGGGTTCATTCTATTTGGCGGTCCCTCGGAGCAGGTCGCGGTACTGACAGAGAATCTTCACTCCAAGTCGCGAATCCCGCTCCTGATCGGAGCGGATCTTGAGCGCGGCGCGGGGCAGCAGTTTGCAGGAGAGACCGCGTTGCCTCCGCTGGCGGCGATCGCTTCGCTGCAGGATGTCCAGGCGGTGCGGCGCGCGGCCGCCGTGAGCGCGGCCGAAGCCCGCGAGCTGGGAATCAACTGGATATACGCCCCCGATTGCGATCTCGACGTCGAGCCGAACAATCCGATTATCGGAACGCGCTCGTTCGGGAGCGACCCGGATCTGGTCGGAGAGTACGCAGCGGCCTGGATCGACGCGTGTCAGGCGGAGGGCGTGCTCGCGTGCGCGAAACACTTTCCGGGACACGGACGCACGACCGTCGACTCGCACAAGGAGCTGCCCCGCGTCGAGGAATCGGCCGAGACGATTCGCGCAACGGATCTCGTTCCATTCCGCCGCGCCATCGAGCGAGGAGTTGCGTCAATCATGACAGCGCACGTGGCGTTTCCGGCGCTCGATCCGAGTGGCGCACCCGCGACGCTTTCGCGCGCGATTCTGACCAACCTTCTCCGCAACGAGCTCGAGTTCACGGGTCTCGTAGTCACCGACGCTCTGATCATGGAGGGCGTGCTCGGAAACGGAGAAACGGAGGCGGTGGTCCGAGCGCTCGACGCCGGATGCGACTGTCTGCTTTACACGGCGAACATCGTCGAATCCGAGCTGGCGGTACAAAAGGCGCTCGACGACAAGCGGCTCGACGCAGACAGGATACACCAATCGATCGAGCGCCGCCGAAGATGGGCGCGGTGGGCGTCGCTGTCGCGGGACACGAATCGTGTCGGGCGCGACGAGAGCGGATGGGCCATTCAGCTCGCCGAGCAGGTGGTGCACATAGTCCGCGGAAAGATCCCGCGACTCGAGCAACCATGGAATCTGGTTGTCGTGGATGATGATCTCGGCGGACCATATCCCGCTCCTTCGCGTGATCCTCTCATCTCGGCTTTGCGTGCAGGCGGAATCGACGTGGTCTCGAATGGCGATCCGGGAGTCGGCACGGGTGCGACTGTCATTGCGCTTTTTGGTGACATTCGAGCCTGGAAGGGTAGGCCCGGATATTCGTCATCGGCGAAGGAGACGGTGCGGCGGACGCTCGAAGCCGCCAAGTCCGGAGATCGGCTCGTCGTGCAATTCAGCCACCCGCGACTTGCGAACGAGCTGAATACCGACGCTCCGATTCTTTGCGCGTGGGGTGGAGAAGCGGTGATGCAACGGGCAGCCGCACGCGTGCTGCTGCGCGAGCTGGCAGCGATCAGCGCGGGGAAGAGCGCGAAGGCCGCAGGGTAGCCGACTCAGAGGGGTAACCGAATGAGCGACAGCACCACGAAAACGTCAGCCCTTCGAATCTTCGGGCAGCCGAAGATGGCGGTGCTTCTCTTCCTTGGCTTTTCGTCGGGGCTGCCGTTCTACCTCACCAGCAAGACTCTCCAGGCGTGGATGACTACGGCGAAAGTCGATCTCGCCACGATCGGGTTCTTCAGCCTCGTCACGCTGCCGTATTCGCTCAAGTTCGTGTGGGCTCCTTTGATGGATCGCTACGTCCCGCCGTTCCTCGGTCGGCGTCGCGGATGGGTGTTCATAACGCAGGTGCTATTGCTCCTCGCGATCGCGGCAATGTCGTTGCATGATCCTCGCACCGGACTGAAGATGCTGGCGATCAATGCGATCGCGATCGCCTTCTTCAGTGCGTCGCAGGATATCTCGCTCGACGCGTATCGCACCGACGTCCTTCGAGATCGCGAAATGGGCGCCGGTGCCGCGGTGTTCGTGATGGGCTATCGCATCGCGATGATCACGACCGGCGCCCTCGCCTTTTTTCTGGCCGATCGAATGCCGTGGCCCCTCGTTTATCTCATTCTTTCGACGCTGATGATTATCGGCATCGTGACCACATTCGTCGCACCCGAGCCGGTTCTGAACGACGCCCCGCCGAGAACTCTGGTGGAAGCTGTCGTGCTCCCGTTCGCCGAGTTCTTTCAACGCGTCGGCGTGCTGCGAGCACTGCTGGTTCTGCTCTTTATCGTCGCCTACAAATACTCGGATAGTCTTGCCGGCAGCATGACGACTCCGTTCCTCCTTCAGGCGGGTTTTTCCCAGAGCGAAGTGGGTGCGGTCTTTCTGGGCGTCGGGGTTGTTGCCACGATCGTCGGCGTTCTCGTCGCGGGCGCAGTGATTGGGAGCCTGGGAATCAATCGCTCCCTCTGGATCTTCGTGGTTTTCCAGGGCTTGAGCAATCTCACGTACTACGGCTTGTCCCTCTCGGGAAAGAACCACGGGTTCATGGTGGCTGCCATCATAACCGAGAACTTCGGCCTCGGTCTCGTTACGGGGGGAATGACTGCCTATTTGATGAGCATGTGCAACAAGCGCTTTACCGCCACGCAGTTCGCGCTACTCTCGAGCCTCATGGCCGCAAGCAGGGACATACTCGTCGCTCCAGCCGGAAAGTTTGCGGAATCTCTGGGGTGGCCGGGATTCTTCCTCCTGACGGTCGCGATGGCGATTCCGCCGCTGCTGCTGCTACCCTTCATCGCTCCCTGGTCGCTCGATGTTCCGATCGGCGCGGCGTCTCACACCGGCGAAACCGTACCGGCGAAAATCGCTTAGTCCTTGCCGCCGCGGCGATAGTTCTCTTCAGGGGTGCGAAGACGCGCCGTGACGACGGTCACGTTGTCGGGTGCACCGGTATGCATCGCCTCTTCGATGAGCGCCTTGCAGATGTCTTCCGGCCGTCCCGCGCCGCGCGCGATGCGTCCGATCTCCTCGGGCGACACCTGGTTCGACAGGCCGTCACTGCAAAGCACGAGGATATCGTCGTTGTCCAGCTTAACGCGATAGAAATCCGTGACGACCTTCTCTTCCGGACCGAGCGCCTGGAGGATGATGTTGCGATGCTCGCTCTGCGCCGCTTCCTTCGCCGTCATGCGGCCGGCGTCGATCAGCCGCTGCACGAATGACTGATCCTTGGTCAGCTGCTTCGCTGCTCCTTTGCGAACCAGATAGGCGCGGCTGTCGCCCACCTGCGCAATGAACGCCTCGCCATCGAGGACGAGCGCGAGGGTCGTGGTCGTGCCCATGCCGTGGTGCTCGGGCGATGTGTTGGCTGTCTGGTAGATTGCCCGGTTTGCGACGTCGATCCCACGCTTGAGCGCGGCCTCGACCGATTCAGGCGTGCGCTTGGGGACCTTGTGCCACCAGCGGTGGAGCTCGCTGAGAATCGTCTCGGTCGCGATGGAGCTGGCGAGTGCCCCAGACGCCGCTCCGCCGACGCCGTCGGCTACGATGAGGATGAATGGCGCGGTGTGGACGGAAACGAGAGCGGGCGCGCTCATCGTCGCGATGTCGCCGGTCTCCAGATTCGCAATCAAAAAAGAATCCTGATTGTCATGCCTGATCAGGCCGACATTCGAGATCCCGAAAATTTCTGCAATCAATTTTGGCTCGAAAGGAGCGTAGTCTGCGGTCACGGGAGAAGCGAGCGTCCCGGGTGCGACAAAAGATAGTGAAACGAATACAGCGGGGGCACTACCCATGCGTACTGCAAAGACTTATACCGCATTGCACTTGCAACCTGGAATTCGATGATGAAAGCTTGGACATATAGGGTTTTTACTTGTTGTGTCGCGATGGCGGGCGCGTCGTGCAGTCCCGGGACAGGTCCATCCGCGCCAGCTCCTGTTCCCGTGATCGTGCCGCCTCTCGTTCCCGCGCCCATTCCTCCTCCCTCGAGTCCAAAGCTGCCGCCGGTTCCCGAGGTTCGCGGTCCGCTTCAGATCAGTGTCACGTACCCCAAGCCCGAGCAGCTCCTCACCGTTCGCGATTCGAATTTCATATTCGGCAGTGTTGGAACCGGTGGCGCCGCGCTTCGCATCAACGGAGTCGCGGTGCCTGTCTGGCCGAACGGCGCGTTCATGGGCTGGCTTCCGGTTCCGGCCGATAGCGCGCCGCACTACGAGCTGCTCGCGAGGAACGGCACCGAAAGCGCACGCCTCGTGCTGCCGGTTAGGATTCCGCCGCTGCCTGACACGACGCGCCGAGACAAGCTGGTCGGCGATACACTGCAACCAGTTCCATCGCCCGACACGCTCGTACCGGTTTCAGGAAATGTCTATGTCATGCTCGGCGCACCCGCGTCGACCGTGGACGATACGGACCGAGTGACCATCGCACGCCCCGCTCCCGGGAATGGACAGGAATACAAGTGGTTCCTCTTCCCCCGCACGGTTGTGAAGATCACCGGTGCTATCAAGGCGAGCGGTGACGAGTTCGTGCGCATCCAGCTCGATTCGACGCAGGAGGCATGGGTTCTCCGCAGTGAGCTCCAGGCGCACAACATCTCGACCATTTCGCCTGGGAAATTCGTCGGCGACTCGGCGGCTCCTGTGCGGCGGGTCGGAGCGATTCGCATCGAGCCCGGCCCGGATTGGATCGACGTGGCAATCCCCATGACAGGACCGCCGCCGCCGTATCTCGTCGAGGAAACAGATCGGACTATCTCTCTCCTCCTGTACGGTGTTACCGGCGCGCCCGTTGTCTCGATGATGGCGGAGCCGAGCGACTCGTACTTCAATAGCATCAGCTCCTCCACTCCGGAACAAAGCAGGGTGCGCTACACGATCAATCTCAATAGCGCTCCGTTTGGTTATCTGGCGCTCTGGCAGAACGGCACTTTGATCTTCAGAGTGCGGCGTCCGCCGAGGATCGTGGATATTACATCGCCTTTGCGCGGTCTCACAATCACGATTGACCCGGGACATCCTCCCGCTGGGGCGACGGGTCCCACGCTGTTCTATGAAGGCGATGCCGTGCTTCAGGTCGGCCTCAGGGTGCGAGACCTGCTCACGCAGCGCGGCGCGAACGTCGTGATGACCCGTACTACCCCCGATCCGGTCGATCTCGGATTGCGTGCCATCATCAGCCGCCGCGCGAATGCTCACGCGTTCGTCTCGATCCACCTAAATGCCTTCCCCGACGGTGTCAATCCATTTGTCAACAACGGGTCTTTGACGCTTTATTTCTGGCCGCACTCGATTCCATTGGGCGTGGCGACCCAGGTGGCGCTGCTTGCGGAGCTGGGGCTTCGGGACAACGGGACAAAATTCCAGAATATTGCTGTAGCTCGCGGGACCTGGATGCCATCGATTCTCACCGAGG
>DASWGL010000096.1:0-3125 GCA_036393735.1 Gemmatimonadaceae bacterium
ACCACTGGAACAAGCGCAAGTCGAAAGGACCGACGCTTCGTCAGCACGAGATGGACGTGCTCGCCTTCATCAAGGCGAGACTCAAGCCGAAGACTCGACGCGCCGCTGAAAAGCGCGCACCCAAACCGGAAGCCAGCACACCTCCTCCACCGGAGGAGAGCGCTGACGAAGCTGCTCCAACGACGGGCCAGCTGGAGCCAACAGGCTCCTCCTAGTCCAGGTAGGGGTAGTCTGGGTCGGAGAGGCGCGCCGCGCGCGCCGAGGCTTCCGGTCCCGCAATCTCTTTCGCCAGGTCCAGCAGCATTGGACTCAAGTGGCCTCCGTAACGCAGCAGGCTCGCGGCGCGAGCGCGCCGCGCCAGCAGAAACGCGAGAAATGGCTGATCGGCCTTGAGCGCGTTGCACTCGGGGCAAGCGAGCACGAGGTTGTCGCGCCGATCGTACGCGGTCTTGCCCTTTCGTGGCGTCACGTGATCCATCGTGATCGCCCTCGAGCTCACGCGACGCTCGCAGTACGCGCACACCGGACCGTGCCGATCGAGCAGCCACTGGCGCGTTTCCATGTACGCGTTGCGGCTCGTCGGCAGCGATGTATGCTGTTGCGCGGGGCGGCGCACCCCGCGCTTACGCGGCTTGCGTGACCTTCTTCGTGGTGGAGTCAAGTAGGACGGGTTGGCTTAATGCTATCAATATCAGCGGAACGATAGCAATGCGCGCGCCGCCCTAGCCTATCTGAATCTCGGTTGGCACCTCGGGATTCATCAGCGATGCCCCTCCGTCGGCGTAAATGACCTGTCCCGTGATCCAGTCGGCATCTTCCGAGCAAAAAAGTCCCACCACCCGCGCCACATCGGCCGGTGTCCCCAATCTCCCCATCGGGGTCCAACCGCGAACGTGCCAGTTGGTGATCAGATCCTGCACCTGTTGGGGAAGGGAATTGAGAACGCTGTCCTCGGTCCAGCCCGGGCTGATCGCGTTGACGGTGATACCCCGCTTCGCGAGCCCTACGCCGAAGTAGCGCACGAGAGATTCGAGGGCGGCTTTTGCCGACCCCATTCCGACCCAGGGCTGAAGTCCACCGGTGCGGCTGCCTTCGGCGTAAGTGATCGCGAGGATCTTCCCGCCGCTCTTCATCAAGGGAATAGCTTCCCTGACTCCGACCAGAAACGCCTTCGCCTGAGAGTCGAAGGCGGTGTCCCATTGCTCGAGGGTGATGTCCAGCGGCGCCTGAAAGAAAGCGGCGGCCTCGGGGCGCGCGTTGCTGACGAAAATGTCCAGTTCGCCGAATTCCTCGGCGACTTTCTTGAACATCTTCTTGATCTCGTCGGGCTTGGTCACATCCGCTTGGACGGTGAATCCGTCGCTCCCGAGCTTGCGCACCTTCGCAAGAGTGTCCTTGGCCGCCGCCTCGTTCTGCACGTAATGGATCGCCACTTTGACGCCGTTCTCCGCGAGCTTGAGCACAATGCCCCGGCCGATTCCACGAGAGCTGCCGGTAACGAGCGCGTGCTTTCCCTTGAGTGGCATTTTGCGCCTCCTCGTGTTCATGGTTGCAGGACCCTCGCTAACCTGGGGCAAATCCGGAGGGCCCGCCACAGTTTTCTGGATGCCCATCGGGTCGGCATCACTCAGCCCATCCGCAGCGGCGCTAGATGCCCATTCCACAGAGAGTTAGCTTTTCGCTCCAATGACGATGCGAGACAAGCTCGACCTACTGGAGCGCCGCCGCGCCGAGTCCGAGCTGGGCGGCGGCGAGGCGCGACTCCAGACGCAGCACGAAAAGGGGAAGCTCTCCGCCCGCGAGCGACTCGAGCTCCTGCTCGATGAGGGCTCGTTCGTCGAGCTCGACCGTTTCGTGGTCCACCGCTCGACCGATTTCGGGCTCGAGGCGCAGAAGTTCTACGGCGACGGGGTCATCACCGGGCACGGGAAGATCGACGGCCGGCTCGTCTACGTCTTCTCGCAGGACTTCACCGTGTTCGGCGGCTCGCTCTCGGAATCATTCGCCGAAAAGATTGTGAAAATCATGGACCTGGCGATGCGAAACGGCGCGCCGGTGATCGGACTTAATGACTCGGGCGGAGCGCGCATCCAGGAAGGCGTCGTCTCGCTTGGCGGTTACGCCGAGATTTTTCTTCGCAACACACTCGCCTCGGGCGTCGTTCCGCAGATCTCGGCGATTCTCGGGCCGTGCGCCGGTGGCGCCGTTTACTCGCCCGCGATTACCGATTTCACGTACATGGTGCGGGGCACCTCGTACATGTTCGTGACTGGACCAAACGTCGTGAAGACTGTGACGCACGAAGATGTCACCATGGAGGAGCTTGGTGGGGCGGACACGCACGCTGCCAAGTCGGGCGTCGCTCACTTCGCCTCTGATTCCGAGCCGGAATGTCTTCAGCACATTCGCGATCTCTTCCGCTTCATTCCGTCGAACAATCTGGGCGACCCTCCGCGTGGACCCGGCACCGACCCGCGCGGCAGGCGCGAGGAGTCACTCCTGGACATCGTTCCTGACAACGCCAACAAGCCGTACGACATGCACGAAGTGATCACGCGTGTCGTCGACGACGGCGAGTTCTACGAAGTTCATCGCGAGTTCGCGATGAACATCATCTGCGGCTTCGCGCACTTCGGCGGATTCAGCGTCGGCGTGGTAGCCAACCAGCCCGCCGTGCTCGCGGGCGTGCTCGATATCAGCGCGTCGCTCAAGGCCGCTCGCTTCATCCGCTTCTGCGATGCGTTCAACATTCCGCTCGTCACTTTTGAGGACGTACCCGGCTTCCTACCGGGCACGGCGCAGGAGCACGGGGGCATCATCAAGCACGGAGCAAAGCTGCTCTACGCCTACTGCGAGGCGACGGTACCCAAGCTCACCGTGATCACCCGCAAGGCGTACGGCGGAGCGTACGACGTCATGAGCTCGAAACACATTCGCGGCGACTTCAACGTCGCCTGGCCGACGGCGGAGATCGCCGTGATGGGACCAAAGGGTGCGGTGGAGATCCTGTTCAGGAAGGAGATCTCCGAGAGCGCAGACGAAGCGGCGGCGACCGAGGCGAAAATCGTGGAGTATCGGGAAAAGTTCGCTCACCCCTACATCGCCGCTGGTCGAGGCTACCTCGA
>DASWGL010000097.1:0-4062 GCA_036393735.1 Gemmatimonadaceae bacterium
CCACCCACCAGTATCGACCTAACGTCGGCAATTTTTTTGCTGAGATAGCTCCCCAAACCGGAATGGGGGAGTCATGCGCGGGACGTTGGGGCTGGGGAACCTGGGCTTTTTCGCTGCATTCGCACTGATCGCATCAGGATGCGTCACCATGCGACCTTACGATCCCGGGCCGGGAAAACGCGTCGCGGCCGGCTTCGTCCAGGATACCTACCTCTCGGGTGAATTCGTCAACGTCACGATATCGAACCTGAGCGACGTCATGCTGTTTTATCCCGACCGCTTCTGCAAGACCGTGCTTCAGAAGAGGGACGGCACTGAGTGGAAGACGGTCTCGGGCCCTTCTGCTGGTTGCTCGGTTTCGCGCGGCTTCCTCGATCCCGGTCAAACCGTCGCATCAATACCGCCTGCCGCAGGAAGTCGCGGTCGGGACCTACCGTCTCACGATGCCGATGCCGGTGCCGGAAGAGGACGCTGCGCCGGAGCCGGAGCTCCAGACCCCGGCTTTCAGGGTCTACACGCCGTCTCATTAGTAGTTTGGGCAGGACGAGCTAAGCTGGAGCCTTGTTGCTAGTGACGCGAGCGCTGGTAAGATGAGACGTGATCGTAGCTGATCACTCTGGTGACGCTCCAGGTGCCCTCCTTCAGTTGCCAGAGCATGACGAATTTAGCGCTCCCACTCGTCGTATCCTCGCATACGGGATGTACACGTGGGTCGCAGAACAGGTGGTCACCGGTTTCCACCGCTCCATAACCCCTTAGTGGGTGTACTTCGAGGCTAGCTGGCAGCAGGTCTCGACGGACTTTGCCACATACATTCTGTCGTACTCCATCGATGAGCGACTGACGCCCTCGGGCGAGTCCTGTTTGATCGTGTTAGAACTCGAGATCTTCCGCGACAAAGGAACCCAACTTCACAAGGTCGCACCTGTTGTAAGCGTCGAATAGCGCACTGTCGAGATGAGCAATGGTCCTGAAAAGTGAGTCGCTGGACTGAGGATTTGGCTGTGCCTGTGACTCTGCCCGCATACTGATCGCGGCGAAACAGGTAGCAAGACCTAGGGCGGAGAGCAGAAACCTGGCTGCACCCTTGACGCGTTGAGCATCACCCATAAGCCTCTCCCGTAAGAAGTGAGTTAGTACTACGCGTGGAGAGCTCGCTTGGTTTCGGCAGCAAACGTGAAAAAACTCTTTCGATGAGGGACGCAGTGCGATGATCGATGTCATTCTCAAACGATTCGAAGAACCCGATGAAGTGAGGGAGATGGTGAAAGGCCGCTTCGAAATCGTACATATCGGTGGAATCACGATTGGACGAGCGACCTACGAGCCTGGTTGGCGCTGGTCAGAGCACGTGGGCCCCGCACTCGGCGCGACCCGCTGTCATGTCGAGCACGTCGGCTTGGTTCTCTCGGGCACCGCCACGGCTGCGTTCGATGACGGCCGCGTTATCCCACTCCACGCCGGTGAGCTCTTTCACATTCCGTCCGATCCCCACGACAGCTGGGTCATCGGTGACGAACCCTACGTCTCACTTCATTTTCTCGGTGCGGACCACTACGCTCGCTAACCCCAGGTGAAGGAATAAACGGAGGCCCGGTCGAGTCTGACATTGCACGATCTACGTGCATGGAGACTCGATCGATGTTCAACGACCCTGGCCTTTCACACGCGCTGCTTCTCGTATTGGTTGTCGGCGCGCTATACGCACTTCGCAAGCGGCTTCCTGGCACGCAGCTAGGCCGTAGCCGAGATCAGTTCGAATCGCCGCTGGCGCGGCGGCGGCGACGTCAGCTGATCGCGCTCGAATGCACGGAGCTTGCGCTCGCGGGCGTCTTTTTTCTCGTTGGCGGCGCGAAACTGATTGGCCGCACCGATATGGTCGACCTATTTCGCAGTATTGGTGTCGGCCAATGGCTTCGATACGTGACGGGCGCGTTTGAAGTCGTTGGTGCGGCGTTCATGGTGGTTCCGCTCGCCTCCGGCGCGTCTGCCGTCGCGCTCGGCACCGTCATGATTTCGGCCACGCTCATCGAGCTGTTCGTGCTGCGACGGCCGCCCATCGCGGCCATGGCTTGCCTCAGCGCACACACCTACGTCGCCTGGAGCCGCCTGCTGCACCGGGCTGGAAGTGAACAGGTTCTCACTCCGCCGATAATGGAGCCGACGCCAGCGGATCCGACGACGATGGAGCCGACGGTGATGGAACCGACGACGATCGAGCCGACGACGATGGAGCAGACGCCAGAAGATCCGCCCGCCGCAGAGGCAATTGATGCGTCCGCGGAAGTGTTCGTCTGGGTAATCAGCGTTGATGGCATCGATCCGTCTACTTAACGACCACCTTGCCTTGCATGTAGGGATGAATGTGGCAGGTATACGTGAACGTGCCGGCGGTGTCGAAGGTTCGCGTGACCGACGTATTCGAATTCACCCCCGGGATATCCGCGGGCGCGCCGGTGGCGGCATCGAAGTAAATGTTGTGTCCCACCGATCCGAACTTGAATGTCACTGTGTGTCCCAACGTGGTGTTCAGCGTTGACGGATCGAACGCGAGGGACGCCGTCGCGTTGACCTGATCTGCTACCGGCGGTGTGTTGGGAGTGGTGGGAGTCGGCTGTGAAGAACCGTAGCCCCCACCACCGCAGGCACTGGCGGCAAAGCACGTGACAGCGACGAGCGCGAGAGTACGAACGGCCATGAAACGACTCCTGTTGATGTAGGAAAACCCGTGTTAGTTGACGGGTTTCAAACAGCTAGACTCCAGGGTCGGCCATTCTATTCCATCAGGACGTGCTGTCTCCAACATCAATCGACATCGCGCTCGGGCTATGAGAGAGAGGGCAGACTGCGCAGCTCGGCCGCGAAACCCACATCAGCACCGCAACCATGCCGAGCGTTAGGCACCCGGCGGAGCTTTGAATTCGAATGCCTGTTGGACAAGTTGCGCGACTTTAGCGCCGCGCACGACAGCAGCGTCGAATCGCCAGGTCGGCAGGGCCGCTTTAACGGCCGCGGTGAACTCGGGGCCCGAAGACTTGAGGACCTTGAACGATCTGATGTCAACTCGTCCGGTGTTATCCACTACGTATTGCGCCGATACTTCGCCGCCAATACCCGAGGCTTTCATGGCTGTTGGATATTGTAGGTGTTGAGTTTCTCGCGGCGCAGCCGGTTTCTCCACCTGAAACTCGAAGAAGATCATGTTGTCGCTTGGGTTGACGGATTGCGCCGATGCGACAGCGTGTTGCTGAACGGCGTTCGCCTCTAGCCGATTCGTACGGTCGGGAGATTGGGGTTTGTCCACCGCGCAAGCCAAAACAAAAGCCGCGGTCGCTGCAAAGCCCAGGCATAGTGCGCGGAACCGAGAGAATGTTGGTGTAGTGCGCATGGCGGTAATTCTCCGTTCAAGATTAGAGGTGGGCTCTGTGAGAGCCGGGGCAAGTGGCCATGTCTCGTCCGCCTGACGTTGCGCAATCGTGAGCAGCAAGAGTGCGTACTCGCGCCAACGTGGATGCGTGTGAAGCACGCGCGTGTCGCAGTCGATCTCTATCGTGGTCCGCAGGCGGCCCGCCTGAAACCAGAGCGCCAAATTCCACGGGAACAGGGCGGGGAGTAAAGTGGCGATCAATAACAGATATGGGTCTCGGGCGTTCCGGTGTTCGGCCTCGTGACGAAGTATCAGCTCACGGTGCGCCTGCTTCATCCCGAGAACCCATTCGGGTAGCACCACATCCATCGGCCGTAGCCCGATCACCGCTGGCCCCGCGTCGCTGGCGATGTGGACACTCACGCCATCGATCTCGACTGGTCGCCAAGTAGTTTGGCGGCGGCGAATGTATCGAACAGCAAATACGAGTCGGGCTACCAGACCGGCGCTAATCACTCCCCAGGCGAGAAGGATCAGTGCGCCCCAATATGGCGAAACATCCCACACCGGCGCGGAGACAAGAATTGCGCTGAGACGATGCGCCCCAGAGGCGGCTAAAACCCCAGCACCCGATGGATCGCGCCCAGGAAACACAGCGGTTCGAATAAGCGTGATAGCCGGCCAACAGGTCGTAA
>DASWGL010000098.1:0-8316 GCA_036393735.1 Gemmatimonadaceae bacterium
CAACCTCCGCGGCCTCGCGCGCGGTCGAATGTCCGGTCTCGAGGGCACGCGGCGCCTCTTCGGTCGCGAACGTCGCTTCGTGAACAAGAATGTCGGCTCCAGTCGCCGTCGCGATCGTGCTCTCGGAGGGACGCGAATCACCCGTCAAGACGATGCGTCTTCCGGGACGAGTGGGTCCGACCAGCTCTGAAGGATCGATCGTGCGTCCATCGGGAAGACTCACCGTCTCACCCTTGTGGATCTTCCCCCACAACGGGCCTTCGGGGATTCCCATCTCGCGCGCCAGCTCCGGATTGAATCGGCCCAGGCGCGTCTCCTCGGCGATGTGATATCCGATCGCCAGCCTGTCGCCGTGCTCGACAGTGAAGGGAATCACCGAGTATCCGTTCCGCTTGAGCGGTGTGTCCGGCGTGAGTTCGAACACCTTGATCTCAAAGGCCTGCTTCTCGCTTCCGAGTGTGATCGCCCGCCACAGCATTTTTTCGGAGCCGGGTGGGCCGTAGAGATTCATCGGCTCGGTGCGGCCCTGGAGTGCGAGCGTGCGAAGCAATCCGGTGACGCCCAGCATGTGGTCTGCGTGCATGTGCGTGAAGAAAATGTCGGACAGCGCGAAGCTGATCCCGTAGCGCATCATCTGCCGCTGGGTGCCCTCGCCGCAATCGAACATGAGCGTCTCGCCCTCGCGGACGAGCGCCATCGATGAGACGTTGCGCTCGACGGTTGGCCGAGACGCGGACGTGCCCAGGAAGCGGAGGGATAACGACATGCGGGGGGAATATATCCTAGGCCGAGTCGGTGGCCGGCGCCTTTGGTGTTACCATCTCCCGAGATGCTCGTCCTATCCGTGTTGTCCGGCTTGTATGGTTAAGCTGGGCAAAGAGTTACAGGCCTGAAGACAGAATTGGGGTCTTGACTTTGGGCGCGGATCCGCTAGTTTCAGTGAAGAGCGGCCCCGCGTTGTTCCGCGGGGCTTTTGCTTTGATCCGGTGCGACGGATCGGCCCGACCTGGTTCGAGGACAGTCTGTCGCGTTCGCGCGGGGCTGTAGCTCAGCTGGGAGAGCGCTGCAATCGCACTGCAGAGGTCAGGGGTTCGATCCCCCTCAGCTCCACTGCTTTTAGAAAATTGATTAGCTGCCCGCCGCCGATCGGTAGGACGTAGAGTTCCAATGACGGCGTGCGTGGCACGATTGGGCGGGCAACCGCCAAAATAGATTCGCCGCAGACTCCCAGGAGTTTGCGGCGTTTGTGTTTCTAGGCCCTGCGTGTCGTTAGCTACGCGGCTATTAGCGTTGTTCGCTTACAGCTCCCTGCTTCAGTTTTGTGGATGCCCGCCGAAACCGCCCGATCTCGACGCCGAAGCTATACCCACCAGGGATCAAAGCAGTCGTAATTGTGCTGCCGGCAGATCTTTCCGTCCCTGAACTCCAACCAGATGGAGAGGTGCGCCCTCATCTCTGAGTCGGCTGGTAGAGTGTCGACGGGAACCGCCAGATATCCGCTCCAGAAAACCTCGAGCGCGACCGAATCTCCATCGACAATCGAGTTCAGGATGTCGTACTTCTGCGCCCGCATTGTTTTCTTGCCCTTCTTGGCCGAATCGAGAAGCGCTTTGAGATCGCGGTGAGCTCCGATCGGCGACAGTCGGTTCGGAAACTCTTCCTGGACCACGTCCTTGGTGAAGAACTCCGCCAGCGCCCCGCCTTCAGCGCCACTTTCGAGGGCTTCGAGGTAGCGGCGCGCGATTGCGAGATTGTCCGTCGCAGTCATCGTCATGACATCATCTCGGGCCTCGGGTGTATCGTGCAGCACGCGATCTGACTTGCCGAAGGGCCGTCACGTCACGGGTTACCCCCTACCATAGCGAATCTATAAGGTGGGGGCGTCGTTCGCTCGGATGAAAATCGGGTGGTGGAGGAGCCGCGAAAGGCTCGTCTGGAGGGAAGATCTTAACTGCGAGAAGAGCTAGGTGGGGGGTCCGAGGTACTAGGCGCGAGGCATGAGGTAACGCGCGCCACATAGCGCTTCTACCTCCAACCTCGTACCCAGCACCTCGCCCCTCCTACCTTGCTCTTCTCGCAGTGGGTTTTTCTCATTGCAGCAGTGTAGCCATATCTATCCTCAGTGCCCTGAATGCGTCGGCGTTGAACCGATTTGCCTCCCTCTCCGACGGGCCGAGAAAATCCCCGACCGCCGTCCCACTCAGTCGATTGAGAAAGCGGAGGATCCCGCTCTCTTGCACGACCAGCATCCCCCTTCTATTGAGAATTGTCTGCGAGCCGGGATTGTCCCTGATCGACACGCGAACAGGAATTCCTGGATTCTGGAACGGCCGTCGCAGCGGCGACTTCAACAGGGTTCCAACGGTCGGGGGCAGGTGCCACTCCGGCTCCTTTGCGAAGTGCATCGACCAGCCGCGCTCGTGCGGGGTGTTGATGACCTCGAACTCGCCCGTCATGTTCGTCCAGCCTACCGTGAAGATCGCGATCTTCATCGACATGTCGACCTGGATGGTGAGTAGTTCGGGCATCGGCCTCACCGCACCCTCAAGTGGCGCGAAATGTCCGCCTTTGCTCCGAATCTTGAAGTGCATGTAATAGTTGGCCGCCCGCGCGTCGAACCAGCGCGCGCCCGTCTTGTCGGTGAGCGTGATGCGGTACTTGCCCTTGCTGAAGTATTTGTCGACGTATGCCGCGTAGTGCGGCATGGTCGCCTTGAGGATTTCCGGCGTGAGCCTGATGGCGATGTCGTATGTCGTCGCGCCGTCGCTGTCGGGAGTCGCGCGGAGGGTGTCGATCGAGAACAATCTGCCCAACGCCGCCACGGTACGCGGGAAGCTCGCGGTGTAATCGGCGCGAATCGCTGCCGGAGATTTCCCTTCGCCCCCGGCGAGAGCCCCCGCCAGAACATCGGTGATGTTCTTTGCGCCGATTCTTCCCAGGGCGACTTCGACGTTGGTGAACCACTCGTATTCGTTGTCGGTCAGCTTTCTGAGCCGCACGATCTCGCGTGATTCGGTGAGCGCATCCGGCGGCTCGGTGGAGAGCTTGGCGGTCACGATGTACCGATCGACCGAGAACACTCCCTCATCGCCGAAGAGTCGCGCGCTGTCGGGGCCGATCGCGAGCCAGACGCTCGTGTCGTTATAGACGCCGGATGGCGTCAGTGCGTAGTGTCCGAACTGCGCCCGCGCGCGGAGTATCCTCGGCTGCCGCTGGATATTTGTGAAGCGCGAGCCGACGGAGTAGAAGAATTCTTCCGCGTTCTGCCGCGCGAACGGAATGTTGGAACCAAATGCCGGTGCAACTTCGCGGCACGCGGGCAGCGCGACGTCGAGTGATGCAGCCAGCGCAACGAATCGAACGATCTTTGGGATTGTCACCCGCGAAAGTTCAACGGCTGGGTGTGGTGGCGGAAGGGCGGGAGACGATGGGAACGCTACCGCGAGGGGGGTCTGGCGCATTCCGAAGGTGGGGTCTGGCGCCCTCTGTGTAAACGATTACATATTTGGGGCTGTAAGGCAAAGATCGACCAGCAGCTCAGCTGTCCTCCCGTCCATCCCGCTCGGATATCCAGTGATCCGAGGCAGGGCCCACTGTTGCGAGGAGAATGGTCACGATCAAGGACGTCGCGCGTGAAGCAAAGATGTCCGTCGCCACGGTCTCGAGAGTGCTGAACGCGAGTGGACCCGTAAGCGACGAAACACAGCGGTTGATTCGCGAAGTTGCCGGCCGCATGCGCTACGTCCCGCACAGCGGAGCGCGCAGCCTCATCACGAGCAGGACAGAGACGCTTGGCGTACTTCTCCCTGACCTCTATGGAGAATTCTTCTCTGAAGTCATTCGCGGCATGGACGATACCGCCCAGCGGAACGGCTTTCACCTGCTGATCTCACGGGCCTACGCCGACCGGCACGGCATCGAGACGGCGATACGTGCCATGCGCGGTCGCGTCGACGGCGTCGTCGTGATGTCTCCCGATCTCGACGCGAAGTCGCTGCTCAATTTGCCCAGCACTATTCCGGTTGTGTTGTTGTGCTCGGTACCGAGGGGAAGCGGGATCGATTCGCTCACGATCCAGAATTGCCGCGGCGCCAGAGAAATGGTGACGCACCTCACCTCGGTCGGTCACAAGCGCATCGCGATCATCAAAGGCTCGGCGCGCAACTACGACGCGGCGGAGAGATTTCGCGGCTACCGCATGGCGCTTCGCGAAGCGGGGATCACGCCCGATCCTTCGCTCGAGCGCGAAGGGGACTTCACTGAGGCGGCGGGATACGCCGGGGCTCTGAAGCTCCTGGCGCTGAAGAATCGTCCAACCGCGATCTTCGCGGCGAACGATTCAATGGCGATCGGTGCGCTGAGTGCGCTCCGCCAGTGTGGCATGGCAGTACCGGAAGAGATGGCGGTGGCAGGCTTCGACGACATTCCGATGGCGCGCTACATGGATCCGCCCCTGTCTTCGGTGCACGTCCCCATTTGCGAGCTCGGTGCGAGGGCGGTGGAGCTCCTTCTCCATGGCATCACGCACAAGAACGACCACGCGCGGCGTCGCGAGCGTGTGTCGACAAAGCTCGTCATCCGACGCTCGACTGGTGGTGAGCCGGCGGAGCGCCCTCCACCACAAACCCTCAACGGAGAGATGGTTCCAATCCGATACACGCAGGTCTGAAATGATTCTTGTAGTACAACAACAACAGGAGATGTAAATGAATACCAGCAACATCAATATTCACCGATTCTGTCGAGGGGTAGCGGCTGCGATTGCGCTCCTATGCATCGTGAGCGGAAATCTCTTTGCCCAGAACTCGACGGGAACCATACGCGGCACGGTTAGCGGAGGGGGCGGAGCGCCGATTGGAGACGCGCAAATCGTCGCGAGAAATACCGACAACGGCGTCCAGCGCGGAGCGCAGTCCAATGACGCCGGGTTCTACACACTTGCCGGCCTCGTTCCCGGAACGTACTTGGTCACGGTGCGCCGCATCGGCAGTGCGCCACAAACGCGCACCGTCGTAGTGCAGATCGGTACAACCCAGGTTCAGGATTTTGCGCTCGCTCAGCAAGCGGCGCAACTCGAGACTCAGGTTATCACAGGCAGCACCGGGGTGGAGACCAAATCTTCTGAAGTTTCCACCAACGTGACGCAAGCGCAGATCGCAAAGCTGCCTACGTCGACTCGAAATTTCCTCGATCTCGCAGCACTTTCGCCCGGCGTGATCGTGACCGAAGACCGCACCAACAGCACTACGTTCAAGACCGTGTCGGCTGACGGCCAGAGTGCGAGCATGGTCAACCTTTTCATCGACGGCACAAGCTTCAAGAATGATCTCACTGCTGGCGGAATCGCCGGTCAGGATGCGAGCCGCGGCAACCCCTTTGCGCGCAACGCGGTTCAGGAATACCGAATCATCGCGCAGAACTTCAAGGCGGAATATCAAAAAGCCTCGAGCGCCGTTATCATCGCTACGACGAAATCCGGGGGCAACGTCTGGAGCGGGAACGCTCTGGTGGGTTATCAGAACAAGAGCATGATTTCGCTCGACACTCTACAGCGTAAAGATAAGGCGGCGGCCCCGACGACCTTCAAGAAGCCCGACTATAGCCGCACACTTAGCGCGCTCAGCATTGGGGGGCCCATCGTAAAGGATAAGATCCACGTCTTCGGGTCTTACGAAGGCAACATCCAAAACCGCGCGAATCGCGTGGCCTTCACAGGGCTTCCGGCGGCTGGCACTTATCCGGCACTCGATACCGTCGGCCTCACGCGCTACAATGGCAACTTCCAATCACCGTTTCGCGAGAATCTGTGGTTTGGAAAGATTGACGATGCGATCAACGATAGGTCGTCGGCGGACTTGAGCTTCAACTATCGTGGCGAGTCTGATATTCGTGACTTCGGCGGCAATCAAGCGTTCCAGGAAGCTGTCAATTATCACCAGACCGTGGCTGTCGGGCAGCTGAAGTACAACTATTTCGTGGGGCCGTTTTTCAATGAAGCGAAGGTGGATTACTCCAACTTCCGTCGGAATCCTCGGCCAAATGAGCCCGGCATTCAGCGTCAGTACCAGTATCCTGGGGGCTCGGCAGTCATCGGCTCCAACCTGAGCACGCAGGATTTCACTCAGAAGCGGCTCGGCCTCAGAGACGACCTCACATATTCCGGATTCAAGCTCGCAGGTGACCACGTCATCAAAACCGGCGCGAGTCTCGATTTCGTGAAATACGATGTACTCAAGGACAACAACGGGACTCCGCAGTTCTCCTACATTAACCAGATAGATTGCTTCCCCACCTGCGGGACGCCGACCGTATACAACTTCGTGTCGCCGTATCAGCTTGTCTACGCCACTGGCGATCCGCGCCTGAACGCGAACAACAGGCAGATCGGTCTCTATGCTCAAGACGACTGGAGTCCGGTTCAGCGCCTGATCCTGAACATCGGTGTTCGGTGGGACTATGAGTCGCACATGCTGAACAACGAGTATGTCACTCCCAAGAACGTCGTCGACACACTTACCCGCTACAACGCCCAGCTGCCGCACCCACTCGACCTGGGCCGGTACGTTAGCACCGGTACGCAAAGAAAGCCTTACAAGGGCGCAATTCAGCCGCGGTTTGGCTTCTCCTACTCGATCGACAAGGCCGAACGAACAACGGTGTTCGGTGGCTGGGGTCTGTACTACGATCGAATCCAGTACGACCTGTATTCGGTCGACGAGACTCAGAAGCTGAGTCATCCTACCTACACGATTCGATTTGCGCCGAAAGGACAAGCACCCGCGGCGGGGCAGGTTGCATGGAGCGACTCATACCTGACCGCTAGCAAGGCAACACTGGACGCGCTCGTCAAAACCACCGGTCTACCGGAAGCATGGTTCATCGACAACGACGCCAAGGTGCCGCGCTCGAAGCAAATGAATGTCGGTGTTCGCCAGCTGTTCGGCACTCTTGCGGCTACGGTGACGTATGCCAACGTGAAGGGTGAGAATCAAACCGCGCTCAACTGGGCAAATTTCGGGTTGAATCCGAACGGCAGTTGCTGCACGAGCTTCGACCTCGGCCCTCACGGCTTCGCCAACTTCCTCTACATGACCAACGACAAGACGACCTGGTACAGCGCGGTCCAGGTTCAGCTGGACCGGCCGTATCGCCGGCTCGACCCGAACGCCATCGGATGGGGCGCGGGCCTCGCATATAGCTATGCGACGCGGTCGTTGCAGGGCGCTGATGGTTTGAACGATGAATTCGATTTCCCGAATTCGCTCAGCATCCCAAAGCACGCCTCCAATGATGAAAAGCAGCGCGTGGTTGCGAACTGGATCACTGATCTTCCGTATCTGTTCGGCATTCAGTTCTCCGGCCTCGCGACGCTCGGCGGCAAGTACCGGCAGGATGTTGGCTGCCCCGCCAGATTCTGCGGATTCGGCACGACGGGAAATAAATTCGAGCGCGGCGGTTTCACCGTACCGGGGACCTTCCCGTATCAGAACATCGATGTCCGCTTACGCAAGGATTTCCCGAGCTTCGGGCGGACGGCAACAGCGGTTGGGCTGACGTTCGACGTTTTCAATGCCACGAATCACAACAACTGGGGATGCTACAATACCGGCAACCGGACAGACGCCACGTACGGACAGCCGAGTTGCCTGGTAACCGACGCCCGCCGATATCAGTTCGGCGCGGAGCTAAACTTCTAACCCAACTCGATCCGCCTGACACACAGGAAATCGAGCTGGCCGCAGCGTGAGACCGGCGCTGGTTTGCGAGAAGCAGCCAGCGCCGGTTTTTCCTTTCCCGCTATAGAGATGGACCCGGGGTTGCAGAGAATCGCACGAACGAGCGACCTCATCATTTGAACAAGCTGGATAACACTGCAAAGGAATCCCATGCCTGATTATCGGTCGATCCTGCGCCGGTCCTTCGTTGCTCTTGTCTTCATTGCGTCGGCGTGCACCAGTGCGACGTCGATTACGGGGATCAACGGCCCGATTCCGCCGTCCGCGCTCACCACGCGCCAGACTGCGTTCCTCGACACGCTCGAGCGCCGCACCTTCAACTGGTTCTGGGAGCGGACCGATCCCAACAATGGACTCACTCCCGACCGCTGGCCGACGAAGAGTTTCTCGAGCATTGCGGCAGTCGGATTCGCGCTTACGGCGTATCCAGTCGGTGTCGAGCGTGGGTATGTGCTCCGCACCGACGCGGCGCAGCGAACGTTGAACACACTGCGCTTTCTGTACAACGCGCCGCAGGGTCCGCAGGCGACCAACGTCACCGGCTATAATGGATTCTTCTACCACTTCCTCGACATGCAGA
>DASWGL010000099.1:0-8231 GCA_036393735.1 Gemmatimonadaceae bacterium
GTCGGAAATGCCGCCGCGTTTCTCTCGAGTCCCCTCGCTACTGGAATCACCGGCACCGTCGTCTACGTAGACAAGGGATACCACTCCATGGGGATGGCGCTTCACGGCGCGGCGCCTCAGAGCTGACGCGGCTGGTCAGGGCTTTTTCTTCGCCGCTGCCGCTGCTCTTTCCCGCTCGATGCTGATCTTTATTTGCTGAAGACGCGCTTCGGGCATGCGCCCCATCAAAGCCAGCGTGTGTCCTGTCGCCGGGTCAGTCCAGGTGATCGTATGCGGTGCATTCACCATTCCTAGCTGTGAGGTTGGCGCAGGCGCTGAAGCCGCAGGTGCGGGGGATGGCACTCCCGCTGCATGCTGAGAGTCGGCCATGCTCGTGATCGCCACCGCATCAGCCCGCGCCTTTGACGGAGCCACCGCAGATTTTCCGGTTGCCTGTCTCGCTGCTGGGGCCGTCGCCGCGCCCGTGACCACCACTTCGCTTAGATCGAGCGGAATTGCCTCAGTCAACGTCACGGTATCACCTGGCGCAACTTCGTACAGCGTGACCTTTGCGCCAAATTTCCGCGGGTGACCGACCTCCCTCAAAAGCTCCGGCTCTCTTGCCGCATCCAAGGCGGCGCCATTTTCCACACCCGTTGGTGCGAGAAGTTGACGGCTCGGTGCTGCTGCCTGTGCGTACCCTGAGGGCGCGGAGATTTTTCCGCCAACAGCCCCGCCTGCTTCTCCGGCTACCACCTTGTTCTCATGTAGTGGAATGTTGGTCTGCGAAGCAGGAGGAGGTGCTTTTACCGAGTTAATCCGCCGGCTAAGCGCGGAGGGCGTTTGCTCAGTGGCAGTCAATGCATCACCTGCTGCCCCTTTCGCTGCGCTCTTTTCAGTTGAACCGGCGCTACTCCCGATTGCTGTCCCTTGAGGAATTTTTCCTTGTTGACCGATCGGAGTGGTAGGTTCTGTAGTCGGTTTCGCAGTCTGATCACCACCATCTTGAGCCATTGGTGTGACTGCCTTGACCTAGCTTGAGGCCGTGTCGGCACTAGTGGTAGCAATCTGCGCTTCCCGTCCGGCATTTCTGAACACCACCAGTGTCCCCGCCGCGACAACCAGTAGTGTTGCTGCCACGCGCCACACGATCGGATCGACGCGCTTCTTCGGCGCCGCCACCGGTATGACTCCGCGCGGCGCATTGTCGAGCGCCGTCAGAATGCGCGATGCCCCCGCAATGAATCCGCGCGCTTCCGCCACCGCGGCTGCACACTGCGGACACTCTTTGACGTGCGCTTCCACCCGCGCGGCCTCATCGGCACTCAACGCGCCGTCCAGCCACGAATGAATCGTTCCTTCGTCAAGATGCTGCATTCTTCTCTCTCTCTTCTCGACTCTTCTGCAATGCCTCGTAGCTCTCCACCAACCGGCGACGCGCACGCGACAGCGTCGTTCCCACCGAACCGGGCGAAAGCTCCAGCGCCTCCGCAATCTCGTTGTAATCCAACCCTTCTTCGCGCATGAGGAGCGCTAGCCGGTCTCGCTCAGCGAGAGCATCCACCGCTTTGCGCGCCATCGCTGCTTCCTGAGCGCGTTCGATGGTCGTCTCCTCTGGCTCGACCATCTCGTCGCGTTCCTGCTCCGCCAGGAGCGCCAGATGCTTTCGGCGTCTCATGTCCTTCCTCGCTTCGTCCCTCACGAGATTCGTAGCAACCGCGAACAGCCAGGCCCTTTCGTTCTGTATCGAAGTCTGCCTCAATGCGCGAACGAACGTTTCCTGCGCCACCTCTTCGGCCCAGTCGCGATCTCCCAGACGCCGCGTCAGATATCGCACCAACGCGGCGTTGTACATTCGGAAGAGTCGCTCTACGTCAGTCACTCGACTACCAGCGATCCCTAATCAAAGCAACATCACGATCCGTGAGACTCTCTTTCCCCGACGGGGTCAGCTCGATCGCCATGCTGCGTCCCGCTACTATGGCACGCTCGCCAACCGAGAACGGCTCGCGCAGCTCGGGCACCAGCTCGATCAGCTTGAAGTACGCATCCGAGAATGGCTTCACCTGCAGCACCGTTCCGGACTTCTTGTAGCGAACGTCGGTCCACACACTGTCTCGTAGTACAAAGGTCACGTTGCCGGCTCGGGTAACGTTGCCACCTCGACCAACGCTGGCATAATCGCCCATACCCACAGCGGCGTCCGCAGCCGAAAGGTTTGTCGCAGAGCGTTGCGCCGCCGCCGACTTGGCTGCCTCGAACTGAACCGCGGCGGGAGCAGGTGCTGACGATGTGCCGGTGACCACCACCTGACCAAGGCTTCCTCTAGCCATGTCGCGTCTGTTCCGATTCATTCCCGGCTCGACCACCAGATAAGACGAGAATTCGGTCGGAATTCCGAAGCGCTCTCCAAGATCCCGGATCTCGTCGTTGATCTCCTGCGATCCACCGTGCTTGCGCTTCTCGGCGCTCAGGTATCCGACGCGCTGCGTCGCCCACAGCCTCGCGACGAATGGATTCTCGCGCGAGTGCTCGGGGAAATACACCCGCGTGGTCCAGCTCACTGGACCATTGGTCGTCTGTCCGTCGAAGCGCAACACCGCATTGCCGCTCCCGTCGTAACGGGACAGTATCACGAGATCCTCGCCTGCAAATATGTCCACCGGTCCCGATGGGTGCATCTTGAGAAGTCGTACACCGTCGGCGTGAACGCGGATATCTGTCACCAGCGGGCTCGTCAAACGGCTGGCGACAATTCCCACCACGCGCTCCACCGATTCCTCGGGACGCACGAAGCTGGCTGTGCCCCGACCCTCGAGCGCAAGCTGCTCTATCAGCGAAACATTGAGATCCGCACCCACACCGAAGGTGAAGAGTCTGCGTGAGCTGCGCTGCTTGGCGACGTTCCCCGCGATCACCGAAGCGTCGCGCTCGCCTACAGTAGGCTGACCGTCGGTGAGAAATAGTATGATCGGAAGTCTTCCCGACTGAACCGGAGAAGACAGGGCTTCGTCGAGCGCACCCGAGATGTTCGTCGACCCCTGTGCATCGAGCTGATCGAGATAGCGTTCCGCCGAGCGAATGTTCTCACGGTTCGCCGTCGAGAAATCGTCGCGGAACGTACGCACATCGCTCGAGAAATCGATCAGGCGGAAACGGTCCATTGGCGACAAGGTGCGCAGAATCTGCTTGCCTGCGGCGCGAGCCTGCTCGATTTTCTGGCCGCTCATTGAGCCCGACACGTCGATGACGAATGTGAGATCGCGTGGCACCGCTCGCGGACGAACCGCCGGCGGAGACAACGTAATCAGAGCAAAACCGTCGTCGTTGCCTGGAGCATTCGCGAGCAGGGAAATCGCGGCGCTGGTCGAGCGCCGAATCGGGATAAGGAGCGTGACCTCTCCACGCGCGTCCCTTACCTCGACCCGGCGCACCGACCCGCGATAGCTCGACGCGAAAGACCGGTCGTCGTAGTTGTCACGATATCCATCCGACTCCGACGTCGATCCATAGCGCTGCTCGAAGATCGAGTGCGTCGGAGAATACGCCGTTCCGTACATCGGGTCGTTGGGATATGTGAGAACGAACGATGTGCGTCCTTCGAGCTCTTGATTCATCCCGACCTGATTGGATCGCATGCCGCGGAAATAATCGACCCTCAGTGCATCGCCCTCACGGGGCGCCACGGTTTGAAAGCGCACCACTACTTTTTTCTGTTCACCCGGAGCGATTGGAAAGATTCTCGCGCGAAGAAGGCCGTACCCCATCCACTCGAGCAGCGCGGGATCGCGCTGCCGGCGGACGATCTCCTCATAGATCTGTCGTGCACGGTCGGCGCTCATCGTCTCACCGGCTACCATCTCGCCGTTGATCGAGAGCTTCAGATCCTGGAACGCGGCGCCTTTGGGGAGCGGAAACATGAAATCCGCTTCACCCACTCTGCTTCCTCGATTGACGAACGTCTCGGTGATCTCGTAGCGCAGTACGCGGTCAACAAGGTCGACGCGAACGTCGCTGCTCTGTCGTACCACAATGGGCGACGGAATGCCGCACGCCGGCATGATGCAGGGCCTTCCCGGCATGCATGGGGGCGGGACCGGACAGGGCCACGGACGGGGTGGTCCCTCGACGATCTGTCCTGAGACCAGCGTGGGAAAGCTGAGGGCGAGTACACGAAGAAATGAGCGCATGAGACACCAGTAGAAGAAGGTTCTACTGTGGGACGTGCGTCAGCTCTTCACTTGCACACCCCCGCTCGGCTTTAGGCTTTCCAGGCGGTTAAGGCCCGCTAGCGGCGGCTAAGTAGCCTTGGGACGCTTCTTCCGCCGTTTTTGCAGGTCCCTCCGCTCGTCAACTCTTACCGCTAGCAGGCGCCGATCGGCTCGAGTCATCGTCTCCTCGAACGATTCTTCGTTCTTACGCGCTGCCCAGCCCATTGAAAAAGCCCCAGGGGCTGAGGTCGGCGCAGCGGCGCGCAATCGCGCCGCCACGTGGTCGGTCTGGTCCAAATCGGAGTCGCATAAAACCACGAGAAACTCATCCCCACCCACACGCACGACTGCCTCTTCTGCCCGCACGTGGCGCATGAGGAAACGCGCCATCTTCACCAGCACCGCATCGCCTTCAGCGTGACCGTTCTTGTCGTTGTATTGCTTGAAGTGGTCGATGTCGAGGTAGATGCACCCCCACTCCCCTTTCGGCTGCGCCTCACATTGACGCGTGACGGTGTTCAGATACCGGCGGTTGTAGCAACCCGTGAGCGGATCCCGGATGCTCAGTTCCAGGAGCTGTGTCTGAAGCTCCTTCCGGTGTGTGATGTCGACGAGGATTCCGTGGCAGTATTTCTCCCCCGTCTCGGGATCCACCGAGAGAAAAGCGCTGTCGACTACCGTTCTTATCTCGCCGTCGCGGCGGGTGAGCTGAAACTCGATGTCCCGAACGGATCCCTCGCGCTCGAGTAGCGCCATCTCCCTCGCCCGTACCTCGGGCTTCACGAAATCGCTCGTGCGCTGTCCTTTCAAATCATCCAGCGAGTCGACCCCGAACATTTCGAGGAACGCTGGGTTGGCATCGATGATCTCGCCATCCAGCGTCGTGATGTAAATTCCCTCTTTCAGGCGCAGCGCAAGCTCGCTGAGCGTGTGCGGATCGCTCAGACTGCGAAACCGTTTTTGTTTTTTGGGCTTTGTGGAGTGGGTGATACGGCTCACATCAATGCCTCAGCAAACGGTGTGTCCGTTGCTTTAATGGAAGGGTGCAGATTGGAGATAAGATGCCATCCAGACGAGAGCAGGAACAGAGTAAACGTCCCCCTTCCAGGCAGGGCGACGGGAAGAATAGTTAAGCAAGAATCGGTGCGATGAGTTTCCGGACCGCCGGTATTCACCACGTCACCGGTATCGCGAGCGATCCGCAGCGCAATCTCGATTTCTACGCCGGCATCCTCGGCTTCAGGCTCGTCAAGCGCACGGTAAACTTCGACGATCCGACCACCTATCACTTCTATTTCGGCGACGAATCGGGAACCCCGGGCAGCATTCTGACTTTCTTCCCCTGGCCGGATGCGCGTCGCGGCCGACAGGGCGGTGGTCAGGTGGCCGTTACGTCGTTTTCGATCCTTCCCAGCTCCGTCGGTTTCTGGATCGAGCGCCTGATCAAGAAGAGAGTGGAGTTCGAGCAGCCTGTTGCGCGTTACGAGGATGAGCGCGTCATCGCGTTCAAGGATCACGAGGGATTCATGGGCGAGCTGGTCGCCCACCCCGCGGCCGCCTCCCACACCGGCTGGTCAGCCGCCGGGGTTCCCGCCGAACACGCGATCCGGGGCATTTACTCAGTCACGCTCTGGCTCGACGCCAACGAGCTCACCGGGCAGCTTCTCACCAACACGCTCGGCTTCAGGCTCGTACGTGAGCAGGGAAGCATCTTTCGCTATGCGAGCGGAGATGGCGGACCTGGCACAATTGTCGACCTACGTTGTGTCCCCGGTATCTGGCCCGGCGTGATGGGAGCAGGAACGATACACCACGTCGCGTTCCGCGGAGCGAGTGAAGCCGAGCAGATGAAGGTTCGGACCGAGCTGACTTCCCTCGGCTACAACGTCACGCCACAGCTGGACCGTGACTACTTCAAGTCGATTTACTTCCGCGAGCCAGGAGGGGTTCTTTTCGAGATCGCGACCGATGGTCCCGGATTCGCAATCGACGAGCCGGTCGATTCGCTGGGTCAGTCGCTCAAGCTGCCCGACTGGCTCGAGCCCCGCAGGTTTGAGATCGAGGCACTCCTGCCCAACATCCACACGCCACTCGAGCTGCACGGCCCTAATGCATGACTGACGATCTGGGATTCATTCATCGCTTCGTGCCCGCGGAGAATTCTGGATCCGGCGAGACGCTCATCGTACTCCACGGTACTGGTGGAGACGAGAACGATCTCATCGGCATCGGAAAGGCGGTCGCTCCAGGCGCTGCCATTCTGAGCCCGCGTGGCAACGTTCTGGAGAACGGGGCGCCGCGTTTCTTCAGGCGTCTCGCCGAGGGAGTGTTCGACCCGAAGGAGGTGCGTTCGCGCGCCGAGGAGCTGGCGCGATTCATTCGCGCCGCAGTCATTACCTACCGGCTCGATCCCGCCCGCGTCTTCGCCCTCGGCTACTCCAATGGCGCCAACGTCGCGTCGACGGTGATGTTCGTCAAGCCTGGAATCCTGCAGGGCGCGATTCTGTTCCGGCCCATGCTCGTGTACGAACCGACTGAGAAGAATGATCTCGCCGGCTCCGTGGTGTTCATTTCAGCGGGGCGCATGGATCCAATCGTTCCGACCGCGAGCGTCGAAAGGTTGGCCGAGCTTTTTGAGTCGGCGCACGCGGAAGTCACGCTCAAATGGCAGCTGGTTGGCCATAATCTCGTCCCGGGTGAAGTAAGCGAAGCGGCCGAGTGGCTCGCCCTGCAACGCACCCGCGTTTGAGCTAGCTTCAGATGAGAAGGACCATCCAGTGATGACGGTTTATGCGCGCATTTCCGCTTTACCTCACACCTCGAACCTAGTACCTCGCACCTCCAACCTTGCTCTTCTCGCAGTTGGTTTTCTCCACCTAGCGCCTCGCACCTCCAACCTTACTCTTCTCGCAGTGGGTTTTCCTTTATAATGTCCGACCCAGCCAGCACCGCGACCGCTCCCCGGTCAACAGCTTCTTCGCCCCTACCTTCAGGATCTCCCCAATCGCTGGAGGATCTCTGCATCAACGCGATCAGGGTTCTCGCGATGGATGCCGTACAGAAAGCGGACTCTGGTCATCCCGGCACCCCGATGGCCCTGGCACCCCTCGCTTACGTCCTCTGGACGCAGCACCTCCGCTACAACCCCACCGATCCCAACTGGCTGAATCGTGATCGCTTCGTGTTGTCGGCGGGGCACGCGTCGATGCTGTTGTACAGCGTGCTCTATCTCACCGGCTACGAGCTCACGCTCGATGACATCAAGCAATTCCGGCAGTGGGAGAGCAAGACGCCCGGCCATCCCGAGTTCGGCTGCGCTCCCGGCATCGAGACGACGACTGGTCCGCTAGGCCAGGGCGTTGGCAACTCGGTTGGCATGGCGGTGGCCGAGGCACACATGGGTGCGGTGTTCAACCGCGACCAGAAGATCATTGACCATCACGTCTACTTCATCGCCAGCGACGGCGACATGATGGAAGGCGTCTCGCACGAATCCGCCTCATTCGCCGGACACGCGAAGCTCGGCAAGTTGATCGGATTCTACGACGACAATCACATCACGATAGAAGGCGACACCGCGCTCACCTTCAGCGACGATACCGGTGCCCGGTTTGAGGCCTATGGCTGGCACGTGCAGCACGTCGCGGACGTCAATGATCTCGCCGCCCTGAATCGTGCGATCGAGGCGGCGAAAGCCGAGACGTCGAGACCGTCACTGATCGTCGTTCGCTCGCACATTGGCTACGGTAGTCCCAACAAGCACGACACCGCCGAGGCACACGGCTCCGCATTGGGAGTGGACGAGATCGTTCTCACCAAGAAGGCGCTCGGCTATCCGTCGCTGGAGCCATTCTACGTCGCACCCGAAGCTCTCCGCTACTGGCGTGAAGCCGCGAAACAAAGAGCGAAGAGTGAGGACGACTGGAAAAAGATCTACGACGCCTACAAGGCTGCGAATCCAGCTCTCGAGAAGGAGCTGCAGCGCCGGCTTCGCGGTGATTTGCCGGATGGCTGGGAGGAAATGATCCCTGTCTTCACGGC
>DASWGL010000100.1:0-5441 GCA_036393735.1 Gemmatimonadaceae bacterium
GTCCGTGCGTCCGCCGCGCGCCATGACGTTCGACGGCTCCGAGATCGGCCGCATCATCGGCCGCGCCGGAGATCGCGAGTTTCACAAGAAGGTCGTCCGCGCTGCGCTGGAGATGTTCACGCACGACACCCCGCCCGGCAAGGTCGTGACGAAGGTGCTGCGGTGAAATCGCGTCATCCTGAGCCGCGGAGTCGGCGAAGGATCTCGAGCCCCGTAGCTGGAGATCCTTCGCTTCGCTCAGGATGACGACTCTCGGTCGAACGGACGACGAGATCTCCCCAATCGGTTTCGGCGGCATGCGTTTGTCGATTCAAGGCCGGCCGCCGGAAGACGTGGGACGCGCGGTGATCCGTGCCGCGATCGACGCCGGCATCACGCTCATCGACACCGCCGGCTGGGAGACGAGCGCTACAGCGGCGGCCGCGAGCTCGCCGTCCGTTCGGCGCGGTGCAGATGGGCCTGATCTACGTGAATCCTGAAGGGCCCGGCGGCAACCCGGATCCGCTGGCTGCCGCCAGGGATATCCGCGAGACCTTCGCCCGCATGGCCAATCGATCGCTGTTCCTCGGCTCCCTCTCCTGAAAACCATGGGGTAGCACTTTCCTCAGCCGGGTCACTACTAGTAGGGAAGGGCGGTTCGCCGTCACTCCTTCCTACGGAAGCGCTCTAACAACCTGGAAAAGGAGGGCACATGGCTGACAACGGCAAGGATCGGGGATACAAGCTCTCTACCGCGTTGTTTTTTGTGCTCATCATCGTGGTGATCGTTGCGGGGAAGCTGAGTCAGAGCAACTACACGCTCTCATCTTTATGGATCGTGATCCTGGTGGCCATGCTCGCCTTCGTCGTCGCCATCGGGTTTGATCTCCAGCGGCACCCTCTCGGCATCCTGATCAGCGAGCGCAATCTGATGAGTCTCTCTCGGTTTCAACTCGCCTCCTGGACGATTCTCATCTGCAGCGCATTCGTGACACTCGGCGTAACACGGGTCTTCGCAACGATCGAAGACCCGCTCGCGATTACCGTGCCGCAGCAGCTGTGGCAAATCCTTGGGATCAGCTTCGCGTCCACGGTCGGAGCGAGCATGGTTATCAGGAACAAAACGAGGAAAGAGCCTGCCAAGAAGGACGAGGTGATGGAAAAAGTCGCCAAACAAGTCCACGAGGCAAAACCAACAGTCGAGAAGAACGCGCAGGGGCTCGCATACGCGAACGAGAGCCCGAGCGATGCCCGAATCACCGACATGTTCGAAGGTGACGAGCTCTCAAATACTGCGTACATCGACATCAGCAAACTTCAGATGTTCCTCTTCACCGTGGTTGCGCTCATCGCATACGGGGTGAACATCTATCAGTACATGTTCGATAACACACCCGAGGTGTTCGACACGTTTCCCGCGCTGAGTCCTGGTCTGGTTACAGTGCTCGGCATCAGCCACGCCGCGTACCTTGGCAGCAAGTCCATCGATCATACGAAGCACACGTAACGAAGTGGAGGAGAGGATGATCCGCCGCGTCGTTTTGCTTCTTTGTGCCGCAGCCCTCACTCGCGTCGTGCTCGCTGACACTCCGTGCAAGCCAACGACGCCCAAGGGGAGCCAGTCCCGCACGAAGCTCAAGCATCGCGTTGCGGCCCCGACCACCGCAACGGCCACCACGGTCGGTGACATTGTCGCGTGGCCGGTCCCGGACTTAGCTGATCCAAAGGTCCGACGCTCGAATAGCCCGATCGATCCTCGCGAGCAGCGCGCGTTCACTCTGCGCGGCGACCTTTGGCGGGTGAAGCAGGAGGCAAACGATTGCGACTACCACCTGGAGATCGTCGCGCCGGGCGGCAGCGATACTGACCGTCGCGTCATTGTCGAGTTGCCACGCGAGGAAGACGCGTTACAGAAACAACTCGTCAAGGCTGTGACGGAGGCTGGACAACAGGCGTCGGGGAAAGACTTCTCGACCGCGCTTCCCATCACGGTGACGGGGTACGCATTCATTGACGGTGCGCACTGGTCGAAAAAGAACCCGAAGAAGGGGAACAAGCACGGTTCCAAATATGTCGAAACCCTCTGGGAACTCCATCCGGTCCTCAAACTGACAACGAAGAAGCAGTAGCTACGAACCCTTCTTGATCGCTAATGGCCGCGCGTACGCCGCCGGCGGATTGTGCGCTGTCGTCGACGCCGCCTTCTTGTAGAGCGCCTTCGCCTGTTCCTTGTCTCCAAGCTTTTCGTACGCCTGCGCCATCAGCACTTGAATGAACGGATCGTCCTGTCGTGCTTTCTGAAGCTCGGCGAGCGCGGTCTTCGCGTCGCCGGTGTAGAGGGCGACGTACCCGGTTAGATACGGATAGAAAGTCTCCTGGTCTTTCGCCATCTCGGGGTTACTGTCGAGTAAGGCGCGTGCGGCCGCGACATGTTTCCTGGCGACTTCCGGCTGATTGCACCGCGCTGCCAGGCGGGCCAGCGCATGCTCCGTCCGAAACTTCCACAACGCGGTGCGCGCCGCCGAGATGTTCGGCTCCTTCAGCCCCGCTTCCTGGCCGCGCAGGTACAGTTTCTCCGCCGTGTCGAATGCGCCGGCCTCGATGCAGACCCGTGCCGCTTCGTTGAACAGTTCGCCCTGCCGGAAATAGTCGGGTACTGATGCCCAGTAGTCGGCCGCCATCTCTTCGTACTTCACGGTGTTTGGGCAGTCGTTATCGAAGGCATACGACATCGCCAGGGCGCGGCGCGCGTTCGCCTTTGCTGCCGGCGTCGCTGCCAGCTCGATCGCACGGTTGAAATGCGTCTTCGCACCCCTGGTGCGGCCGAGAAGATCGAGTACGACACCGGCGCCGTTGTGAGCGACAACGGAGTCGGGCGACGCTTTCAACTCCGCTTCATACACGGCGAGTGCTTCGTCGAGATTGCCGCTCCGAACGAGCTGCTGTGCGCGGCGCTGAAATTCCGGTTGTTCCGGAGGTGGAGCGGCGGGCGTCTGGGCAAACGCCACGAACGCGATGAAGAGGATTACGAGAGCCGATGTGCGCATCGCCACTCCGAACTCGATGTCTTAGCCGCTGAGGTTCGCGACGGCGGAATCGCCGCCGATTTTGACCCGAGTCTGGCGCATTCGTCTAGGGGGTCCACGACGCCGCCCTCTCACGGCGGTAACACGGGTTCGAATCCCGTATGCGCTACCAAACCCTTCACTGAGTTTCTGAGCCGCAAAACGTCTCGCGAAGAGCATCTGCGACGAGTCGCGATTCGAGCGCGACTCAAACACGAGTTGGGCACATTTCTGGGCAGTGTCCGACTCGCACCGACTCGTGGTTGACGGACAGCCCACAACGTGTGACCGACCTTCCTTACCACTACTCGCAGGGCGTCGCAGCAGCCAGGGCGCCGCTCAGGCTGCGGCGCGTGGTCGCCGCTCGCGGCTGAACGGGTGATACGTTGGCGGCACCCAGACGGTTGGGAAGCGGAATGACAATCGGCACTATCGACGAATCACAACGCAAAGCAGCGACAGTTGTGGGATTCTCTTATCTGTTTGCGCTGCCGCCGGCGATCTTCGCCGAGTTCTATGTACGCACCCAACTCATCGCCTTCGGCAATGCCGCGCAAACGGCGCGGAACATCATGGCGCACGAACGGCTCTTTCGTCTGGGCACCGCCAGTAATCTCACCGTCTTCGCGGTCGATGTCGTCCTGATCATTGCTCTTTACGTGGTCCTCATGCCAGTCAATCGAAGCATCGCTTTACTGGCCACGGGCTGGGGGCTGATCGAGACCGCAATTCTGGTCGTCGTCACGCTCACTGACTTCGACGTTTTGCGGATACTGAGCGGTGCGGACTACTTGCATGCATTCGAAGCGAACCAGTTGCAGGCCCTGGCGAGGCTGTCTGTCGGTGCACATGGCGCTGCGTATAACGTCGGCCTGGTGCTCGCCGGGCTTCGAAGTACTGCCTTCTGCTATCTGTGGTTCAAGTCCCGCCTCATCCCAAAAGCATTGGCGGCATGGGGAATGGTTGCGTCCTTTCTGATGGGAGCGTCCGCATTCTCGTTCATTATTTTTCCCGAGCTGGCGAAGGTCGTCGGCGTTGAGATCTATGGAGCTCCTATCTTCTTCTTCGAACTGACAATGGGCTTTTGGCTCCTGCTAAGGGGATTGCCACCTTCCGGAGCTGCGCCCAATCGAGTGAGCGGGTCAACACAGGCGGGCGCCGTCTAACCATGTTGTCCAGTCGGAGGAGTTGACATGACGCGCACCACAAACGCAAGAATCGCCGGACTCACGTACCTCTTCTACACAGCGATCGCTATCTGCGCGGACCTGCTGATGCACCATGCGGTAGGCGCCGACGGTGATGCCGCGAAACTCGCGCGGATCGGCGAGTACGCGACGGACGTGCGCATGACGATCCTGCTTAGGCTGCTCGAATGCTTCTCGGCCCTCGTGCTGGCCGTGGCGCTGTACGGGATCACGCGCGAGCAGGACCACGAGCTTGCAGTGCTGGCCCTGGTCTGTCGCGTTGCTGAAGGGGTGCTCGGCGCGCTCGGCATCCCGGGCTACTTGCAACTTCTATGGCTCGCGAAGGCGGGGGTCGGGACGGATGTCCCGGACATCCCTACAAAGAACGCGCTGCTCGCGTTCCTGTTGATGCCGGGCCCGAGCGTCCCCATCAGCGCGATTTTTTTTGCTGTGGGAAGTACGATCTTTTCCTATCTCCTCCTGCGAGGACGAATGGTCCCTGTCTCAATCGCATGGCTGGGCGTGTTCGCGTCGGGCCTGCTCGTGGTGGGACTTCCCCTGCAGCTCGCCGGTTTCAACACAGGGCCCCTGACCGGATACTACCAGTGGCTTCCGGCACTCGTATTCCAAATCGTGCTCGCGCTGTGGCTACTCATCAAAGGTGTCGCCGCACCGGCGACGCGATGAGCGCCACATCGCAAGAAGACGGGCACATTCCGGGCACATTTCACTGCCCGGTCTTGCGCAACTCGTTCGCGCAACATGAGAAACGCTCCGCGCTCGCAGGCGTTCGAATCCCGTATGCGCTACCGAAAAACTCATGTCCCTTCTCCGTCACCGGCCCTTTACATCCGGCGCCATTTCGGCGTCACCGATTTCGATTTTTATCGCTTATCGGATCCTCTCTTAGCCGATGCGATCGGGGGCCAAAGGGCCGACGCGTGCGTGCTGTATTCTTTCAGATCCCGATTCGGGAGACTGTCCTCTCATGACCGTAAGCGAGAATCTTTTCGTTCCGGCTCATCCGAATGTTGCCCCGCTTTCCAAACTCGTGCTGCTGACCGCGGGCTGCCCGGAAACTTGTCATCGCACCATCGCGAATCTGGCGCGCGAGATCGAGGCGCGCGGCGTGCCGACGCTGATCATCAGCGCATCGCCCGCCGCGACCGAGTCCGTGCGTCCGCCGCGCGCCATGACGTTCGACGGCTCC
>DASWGL010000101.1:0-5598 GCA_036393735.1 Gemmatimonadaceae bacterium
CTGGCGCCGAGTCTGTCATCCGCGGCGGCCGGAGGATGGTCCAGTCCAGATCGCTTGCCGTGACCAGCTTCTCCATCGCACGCTGGTCGCGTGAAAAATGACGGAGAAGCGTGCGCCCTACAATGCGATTGACCAGGCCAATGTGAGTGTCGAGGAGAGCGGAAGACAGAATGACGAGTCTTTTGACTCCCGTCTTGCGCATTGCGGCGATCGTGGCGCGGGAGCCGTCCTCGAGAACCGAAGTAGCACCGAGTCCACGAGTGCCCAACACAGAGAGCACCGCATCATGGCCGGGAAGGGCATCGGCAAGCTCCGACGCACTCATTGGATCGCCGACGATGCTTAAGATTTCCCCGCTTTGACTCCCGGTGAAAAGCGAACGTCCGAACGTCGTAACACTATGTCCTCGCGCGACCGCCTGAGCGACGAGCACGCCACCGGTTTTGCCGGTAGCTCCGAGCACGAAGAGCCTCATCGGCAGTTGGGATCGCGCTTGCTCACTTCGGCAGGCGCTCTATGCGGCGGCGGAATTAATGTCCTGACGTGCTCTCCGGCCGACGCCTGTCGCTCACGGCTTTGTCGTACTGAGACCACACTCGTTCGACATCGCCGGGAGTCACGTGCACCGGTGCTCCAGACAGAATGCCCGTGACGTTCCCGAATGCGCGCCCCACGTGCATTCCATCCTTGCCGATTGTGAACTCGCGGATCGCCTTGTCGTGCGCGGAGCCGCGCATCTTGAGCACCGTGAGGCCGCGCTTCACGTCGCCGAACATCTCCACGTAGCGCAGGAGGATTATCGCATCGGTGAGAGTCGAGATGTTGGACTCCGTGATCGAGTCGCCGCCCATTAGAGTGCCAGTGGTGGCCGTGAACATCCCGGTGATTTCCTTGTGCTTGATGAACGACGTCAGCCCGATCACGAACTCACGGAATGCCTTGAGCGTTCCCACGTTCTCGAGCGCCGACAAGCTGTCGAGCGCCATCCGCTGCGGTCCGAACTCGGTGATGATTCCCTGGATCGTGACGAGCCAGTCCTCGAGTCCCGATAGATCCGGATAATCGCAGACCACCCGCAACAGACCATCTCGCTCCATCTTCTCGAAATCGAATCCCCAACCCGTCGCGTTGCGAACGAGCTGGTCCCGGCTCTCCTCGAACGCGAGCAGCAGGCACTTCTCACCGTTCTCCGCGCCGCCCTGGAGAAACTGCGCGACGGTCAGCGTCTTACCAGTTCCGGTCGCGCCGGAAACCAGCGTCACCGAGTCGCGGAAGAATCCACCGCCGCACATCTCGTCCAGCTCGTGATTTCCCGACGAGATCCGCACACTCGATGATTTCATGCTCAGCTGCATGGCCGAGAGCGGAATCACGATCACACCGCCGTCGGGAATAATCGTGAATGGGTACTCACCCTTCTGATGGTCGCAGCCGCGGAACTTCAGGATCTCGATCGTGCGCCTGCGGGTCTCGTCTTCCAGCGCGTTACGCAGGATCATCACGTTGTCGGCGATGAACTCCTCGACGCCAAAGCGCGCCACCGGTCCGTGGTCGTCGGCGCGCTCCGCCGTGAGAACCGCGGTCACTCCCATTCCCTTGAGCGCCGAGGCGATGCGGAACAGCTCGCCCCGCACCATCGCCTGATCCGAGAACTGCGAGAACACGGCGCCGAGCGAGTCTACTGACACTCGGGTCGCCTTTACCTTATTCACGGCGTTCTGTACCCGTGCGACCAGCGCACCGAGGTCGAATTCGCCGGACTCCACCGTGTCGACCTGTGGGTCGGGCGACGCGTCGACGAAGGCGAGCTTTCCCTGTTCTTCCCACTCAGCGAGGTCCCAGCCAAAACTCTGCATGTTCTTGCGGACGTCCGCGGCCGACTCCTCGAACGTGACGAACACGCCGGGCTCGCCGAGCTCGATTCCTGCCGCGAGAAAATGCACCGCGAAGACAGTCTTACCGCTGCCCGCAGTCCCGGATATGAGAGTCGTCCGATTCTTTGGCAGGCCGCCTTTCGCGATGATGTCGAGGCTCGAGATTCCGGTGCGAAGCTTCTCGACAGTGGGATGGTTCGTGTTTGTCATGACGCCTCACGTCGCGCTGTTGAAGATGGAGAAGAAGACGAGGCGCCTCCCGGGCGCACTTCGAGTCCCAGCAGGACTTTTTCCTTGTCGGAGAGATCGCCGATGACCCGTCGGAGAGGGAGCGGCAGCTGTTTGATCAGCGTCGGCGTCGCGAGAATCTTTTCGTCCTCGGCGCGCTGCGGATGCTCGAGGACATCGACAATCTCCAGCTCGTATCGTCCGTCGAGCTCCTGCTTGCAGATGCGACTGAGATTGTCGATCGCAACCTTGGTGCGGGGGCTGGTGCCGGTTACGTAGAGCGTCAGTAGGTATTTCGACAGGACTTCCTCCACCCTCTTCTGGTCCGCTAGAGGAGAACAAAATCAAAGCAACCCGCAGGCCATGCCGGATACAGGCCCGCTGGTTGCAATACCTGGGCAAGGATTAATCCAGCTCCGAGGGCTTTAGCCCGAGCCGTACCATAACCAGTTGACCGCTCCAAGGACGGGTCTGGCCAAGGGATGATTACCGAAACAGATCTGCCACAGACAAGACGGGCATTGAGCCTTCGGGCGATCATCGAGCGGCTTCCCGATGGGATAGTCATCGTGGACAGACACGGGACCATCCGTTTCGCAAATCCCTCGGCCGAGCGGTTGTTCGATCGGAGCGCGGAGGAACTGGTCGGGACGTCCTTCGGGTTCGCCGTCGTCGTCGGAGAGACTACTGAGATCGACATCGTCCAGCGCGGGGGCGGGGGCGTCGTTTATGCCGAGCTGAGGGTCGTCGAAACGGAGTGGGACGACGAGCAGGTCGAGCTCGTCTCGCTCCGCGACATCACCGACCGCAAGCAGGCCCAGGAACGCGCGCAACAGCTCGCCGTCGAGCGGGAAGCTCGGCTCGCAGCCGAAGCGGCCAGCAGAGCCAAGTCGGAGTTTCTGGCGATAATGTCCCACGAGCTGCGCACCCCGCTCAATGCGGTGCTCGGCTATTCCGAGCTGATGGAAATGGGGATCTCGGGCCCTCTTACCGAGAAGATGCGGGAGCAGATCGGCCGCATTCGCCTAAGCGCCATCCATCTGCTCGGGCTTGTCAACGACATCCTCGATCTCGCCAAGGTGGAAGCCGGAAGACTTCAGGTCAGCTCCGGCCCTGCTTCGGCAGCGGGAACGGTCGCCGCAGCGATGGCCCTCATTCAGCCGCAAGCGGCAGCGCGCGGGCTCGAGCTTACGGTACTGCCTGCTCCCGATCCCTCGCCGGTCTACCGCGGCGACGACGAGAGGGTGCGACAGATTCTGGTGAACCTGCTGTCAAATGCTGTGAAGTTCACCTCTGCCGGGGGAAAGATAAGCGTTGAAATCGGGTCATCGCGAACGCCTGACTCGGACACGCGTCTCCAGTCGAAGCGCTCATATGTCAGCTTCCGGGTTGCTGATACTGGCGCGGGAATCCCCGATGAGAAACTGATGTCGATTTTCGATCCGTTCGTGCAGGCCGAGAGCGGACACGCGCGCCCGCGAGAGGGGAGCGGGCTCGGTCTCACGATTAGCAGACGACTGGCGCGCTTGATGGGTGGCGACCTCACCGTGAAGAGCGAGGTGGATAAGGGCTCGACGTTCACGCTCTGGATACCGGCGGATCTATCGGTGAGCGAGCTCGAGCCAGCGCCGACGATAGCCGGCCAGAGTGTCGCCTTTCAGCGTGATGTGGAAGGTCTCGGCGAGGTTGGTCGGGCCGTGCTCAGCTCGCTGGAGATCTCAGTCGAGAGGATCGTTGACCGGGTCCGGACCGATCCCAACCTCAGCGTAGTGGCCGGTCTCAAGTTCTCCCAGCTGGCGGATCACCTGGCGGCGCTGCTCGCGGATGTGGGCGGGGCGCTGGTCGTGATGGAGGAGACGAACGGATCATCGTCGCCGACGCTGGCGGATGCCGTGGAGATTCAGCGCCTGATCTCGGAGCGTCACGGCGCCCAGCGACAGCGTCTTGGCTGGACCGAATCCGCGGTGCGGCGTGAATTCATGATCGTACGCGAGGAGATCGAGAGAGTAGTCCGCGACGCATCCGAGTTTGGAGATCCGCTGCCAGTCGAGGACGGACTGGCGGTTATCGGAAGATTTCTTGATCAGTCGGAGTACATCGCAGTCAGAGCTTTGAATGCGGGGGTCAGGTAATACAACTGCAACTGAACGGGATCCGAGATCTCAGAAGCATAGATGTCAGGGGTTAGGCACTGCGCTCGGACGCCACAAACACCGAATGAACTGCAACTGACAACAACCTGCCGCCCGCTTCTCGCTTCCCGCGTTGCGCTAAGAGCATGGCTGGACCGTTCAGGTGGCGTTTTCGTGGTTATGCGGCTGGAACTGGCTCCATCGAATAAGTCGTCGGATCCTGTTTGTAGAATCGCTGGAGTTGGGCGAACAGGGCGGGGTGTTTTTTCTTTAGAGCGCGCGGGCGCTCGAAGAATGCTTCGGTGATCACCGCGAAGAACTCCGCCGGATTCGTCGAGCCGTACTGATCGAGCAGCGTCGGTTGACCCGCGTCCGATGCATTGCGGAGCGCATTGAACTCGGCGCTCATCACCCGCGCCCACGCGAGATAGTCGCCGCGTGTGTCCAGAACCGGCGTACCGTCGCTGCTTTGATTCTCGAAATCCAATTGGTGAGCAAATTCGTGGAGCACGAGATTCTCGCCGTCGTTTGGTTCGGAGGCGCCATGGCGGACCGCGTCCCACGCCAGCACCAACGCGCCGAGCCGCTTGCCGGTGTGGCCGAGCCGATCCTCGCCGCCCTCTTCCCAGATGCCGCCGCCGATGTGACGGTCCTCGTGCGCAGTGTATCCGGACGGGTACACGATGATAGAGATCAACTCGGGGTAGTAATCAGTTTCGCGGTGAAGCAGGAGCAGGGACGCCTGCCCCGCGATCGTGACGCGAATTTCGTCGGTCAGCTCGAGCCGGCCCGCTCCTTCGAAGTGCTTCTCCGCCAGGAATACCTGAGTGTGGCCGAGCAACTCCGCCTGGTCGGCGGCCGAGAGACGCGTGAATACCGGGAGATTGCGCTCCAGGATCGCGCGCCAGGCCGCGGGCACGGGCTGCGCGCGAAGTCGTGCGCGTCGGCGGGATTTGAACAAGTCGAGTACCATGTGCGAAGATTAACGGCTGTCGTCTAGTTCGTGGTGCGCGCTTGCGTATGGTCCATCGCGCGGGGTCGGCGTGGGGTGTCCCCTTCGGCGCTACGCTCGCTTGGTCGGAGCCCCTAACAGCGCTCCCTCGCTCTGCTCGGTCGCGGGTCTCCTCCTCGCGCTCGCTTTGCAAAGCGCCTACGGGGACACCCCACGCCTCCCTGATCGAGATCCATAACAGCGCGCGCCTCGAACGATGGCGTCAGCGCGGTTGCAGGTGCTCGACGTTCCAGGCTCTGCGGCGCGCACGCGCGAGCGGACCCGCCGAAGAGGATCCTCGCCCGACTGACCGGCGAGAATCTTTCTATTACGGGGTGGTTTTGTTCTGGCAAACAGTCGGCGTCAGCTCGCT
>DASWGL010000102.1:0-2371 GCA_036393735.1 Gemmatimonadaceae bacterium
GTGGGGATCCGTCAATTGTAGGACGAACCACAAAGGTGAATGGTCGGCTGGTCACGATCATTGGTGTGGCGCCTCCTGAGTTCGTCGGTACGTTTGCGTTTTCAAGCTCTGAGCTCTACCTCCCCGTGAATTGGGCAGGCAGAGGGAACTTAGATCAGAGAGATGCACGTTCGCTTCATGTGGTGGCACGACTGCGACCGGGCGTGACAATTGCGCAGGCGCAGGCAGCGATAGATGTCGTGGCGGCGAGACTCGAGCGACAATTCCCGGACACGAACAAGAGCGTCGCTGTGAAGGTGTTACCCGAGCGGCTCGCGCGACCAGAAGAAGACAATGCTCGAACCAACGCGGTCGGCATCGCAATCATGACAGCCCTGGTTGGCCTTGTTCTGATCGTGGCCGCAGTGAACGTGACGAATCTTCTCCTCGCGCGCGCGGTTGGTCGACAGCGAGAGATCGCGATTCGTGCGGCGCTGGGCGCGGGGCGCGGACGGATCGTGCGGCAGCTCTTGACTGAGAGCCTGATGCTCGCGGCGGTCGGTGGAATCGTGGGCGTGCTACTGGGCGCTTGGTCGGGGAGTTTGCTCGCAAGAATCAAATTGCCGGGCGACCTGCCGGTGTGGTTCGACTTTCATCTCGACTGGCGGGTCTTCGTGTACGCGGCAGTGCTTGCGCTGCTCGCCGGGATGCTCGTTGGCGTAGTTCCGGCGTTGCGGGCGTCACGCGTTGATTTGGACGAGATGCTGCGTGACAGCCGACATGGCTTTCTGATGAGCGGCGGTCGGCACCGAGTGCACAGCGCGCTGGTCGCCGCGCAGATCGCCATGTGTTTTGTTCTTCTAGTGGGAGGAGGGCTGTTTATCCGCAGCTTGGCGCGCGCAGAGCACGCGGACCTCGGCTTCCGACCAGATGGCGTGCTCAACGTCCACATGGATGTGGGACAGCTCGGGTACACCGAGGCGCAAGGGCGGGCCTTCTTTCAAGATATCGAGCAGCGCGTGCACGCCGTTCCCGGCGTCGCGGATCTCAGCTTTTCTTTCACAATTCCAATGGGTTACGTCTACACGAGCCAGACAATTGACATCGCGGGGCAGCCGACCCGGGCGCACGATCTGCCGTTAGCCGGGATGAACTCAGTTAGCCCCGCATACTTCGCTACCATGGGTATCCCGATCATCCGCGGACGAAGCTTTACGAAGGAAGACGACGAACCAGCGCGGCGCGTGGCGCTCGTAAACGAGCGTCTTGCTGAGGAGTTATGGCCACATCAAGATCCCCTCGGCAAGCGTTTCAGCTTCACCGGGCAGGAAGGGCCGTGGGTTGAGGTTGTTGGTGTGACAAAGACCGGCAAGTATCACCTCCTCTTCGAGGATCCACAGCCTTACTTCTACGTGCCTCTCGCGCAGTTCTATACGGGGCTTCGAGTGTTGCAGGTGCGTACGTCGGTGCCGCCTGAGACGTTGATGGCGTCTATCGAACGAATCATTCACGCGCGCGAACCGGAGCTAGTGTTGTTCGACGCGCAGAGCATGGCACGAGCTCTTGGCGGTGGATACGGCCTTTTTTTGGTGCGCGTGGGCGCGCTGTTCGCGGCAATCTTCGGAATGCTCGGCCTCGCGCTTGTCGCAGTCGGTCTCTACGGTGTGGTGTCGTACACCACGAGCGAGCGCACGCATGAGATCGGCGTACGTATGGCGCTCGGCGCCGCGCCGCGCGATGTACTTAGACTCACCCTCAAGCAGGGAATGACGCCGGTGGCCGCAGGAATCGGTATCGCGCTTCCTGGCGCGATGGCGACGGCACGGTTAACGTCGAGCTTGTTTTTTGGCATCACGGCGAAGGATCCGTTGACTCTCGTAGGGGTGACTCTTTTCCTGGTGACCGTGGCGTTTGGGGCATCGTACCTGCCGGCACGTCGGGCTGTGCAAATCGATCCTGTGACCGCGTTGCGCCACGAGTGATACTTGCAAGAATGCGGCTCAGAAATGTGGGACAGACGGCCTTTCGGTCGGATTGCTTCCACGAAATCGTCTCATCACGATTGGTCAGATATCGACTCTCAACCACCTAGTGGGATTGGGAATGAGAAGTCGTCAAATGGACGCAATACACGTGGAAGTCCGCGCCCGGTGCATTCCGGGCGTATCGTCGCCTACCCGGAAACTGATGACTCACCACCCATGGAGTCAAGAACTTGTTTCGGAATCTCCGCAGTCGTTACGTAGATGTCGGTGTGCCTTAGGAGCGCGTTGAATGCGATGCTCCCCTCACGCACGATCATCTGGGCGCACTCTACGGCTGCAATTTGGCTCTCCAGAACCCGAAAGCCGGCTGGCGCAGTCACTACCTCCCGCGTGTCAACTTCAAGGCC
>DASWGL010000103.1:0-4000 GCA_036393735.1 Gemmatimonadaceae bacterium
CGGTCAGTCAACCGCGCATGCCATGTTTCAAGCTAGGCATCCGCTTCGATCGGGCTGACATGGTGAAGCGGTTTCTGCAGAGCGGGCGATCCGGCTTCTATTTGAGTGTATCGCAGGAAGGCGAGGTGACCGCCGGCGACACAGTGACGATCATTGCGCGCGACGAGCACGCCGTTTCAGTCGCGGACGTCGTCTCACTTTACGTCGCGGATGGCGCGAACCAGGATTTGCTGCGCCGCGCCAGCAAATTGCCGGCACTTCCCGAAAGCTGGCGGGACTATTTTCGGCAGCGCCTATGGGAGCCGGATGCTGAACGCAATTGAGACAAGGGACGAAGCCCACCCACAGGAACGAAGCGGGGCTACTGGACAACCGCAATCAAGATAGTCGCGGCGAGCTCCAATGGGCCGTTCCCGCGACCGCGCTTGAACAACCAAGCATACTGCGACCGGCTCCATCCTTTAGGGCCCGCGGAGTACTCGTCGACGAGAGCCGTCCACACATCTCCTCGCAGTGACACCCGCCGGCCTTGAGTATCACGAGTGTTCTTTAGACCCTCTGGTTGTCCGCGGATTGGAAGACCGACAGTCAGATAATACTCGGGTTTCTTGGGGCAGCCCGCATGCACATCGGCGCGTTTCGAGCGCGCGGCTGAACTCGATCCACGCGGAGGAGGTGGTAGCGGCACACCAGCTCCCGCGCACTGCGGATATGAGACAGGACGTCCCGCCGTTACGTCGCTCGATTTCAGAATTTGTTTTCGATTTTCGACCAGCTGCTCTATCGCTGACTCACCCGCCCGCGCGAAACTGAGGGTGGGGTCGATCCCCTGCACACCGGCGAAGACTTCGGGATACCCCGAAGGTGTCCCGTAAGGGCGCGGGTCGTATCGCAACGGTTCAAGATGATTCGGGTAGTCGTCGTCGCCCCCCGCGAGCTGAGCGCGCACGACGGCGGCGAACAGCTCTGAATCGGCGCGTATCATGGTGAGCTCCTCTTCGGGGGAGGCCGTTCGCGCCGCTGTGGGGTCGTCCAGCACAGGCCGTGGTTTCGGCGCTGGGCCCGACGCGCAACCAGCGATCGCGACCAGGCAGGAAATCCACGCTAGGCCGACGAGGGTCTGACGTTGAATAGCTCTCATTCCGCTCCGCCGATTGCACAAACGATGCCTCGACAAATCTCGCCTGAATTCAAGATGGGCGGACGAGATTCCGACCGGTTTCGATGATATTTTTCTGACTTCCAGAAAGAGGCGGAGATTTGCCCAAATCCAAGGTCGCGAAGGCCACGAAAGATCGTAAACCCAAATCAACGAAGGTCTTCGACCCGCTGGCCAAGCGGTCGGCGCCCTCAGACATGCCGCCGGAGAAATTCCGCGCGATTGGCCACACGCTCATCGATTCCATCGCAGATTTTCTGGCTGACTTGCCGGAGGCGCCAACGGCATCGCCCCTCCTTCCCGATGCAATGCGGGCCAGGCTCGGCAAACGCGAGATGCCCGAGAAGGGCGCAGACATTGCGCCCATCCTCGAAAAGTTCAGTCGGGTCTTCTTCGAGCACTCGACCCACAACGGCAGTCCGCGCTTCTTCGGCTACATCACTTCTTCGGCGGCGCCAATCAGCGCCCTGGCAGATCTTCTCGCCGCTTCCGTCAATCCCAACTGCGGTGCGTGGGCCCTCTCACCCATAGCAACGGAAATCGAGAACGAGTCCATCCACTGGCTCGCGCAGTTCATGGGACTGCCGGGCAAGTGGGATGGTGTGCTGGTGAGCGGTGGGAACATGGCGAACATCGTCGGCTTCTTCGTCGCGCGGAGGGCGAAGGCGACGTGGGACATTCGCGCGAAGGGCGTTGCTGACCCCGAGAGCCGGCGCCTCGTTCTTTACGGGTCGACCGAGATGCACACGTGGATCAACAAGGCGGCCGACATGGCTGGTCTGGGCACCTCGGCGGTTCGCTGGATCGCGACCGACGACGAGCTTCGCATGCGCCCGGATGAACTGCGCAAGCAAATCGCAGCGGATCGCGCCGCTGGTCTTCACCCGTTTCTCGTCGTCGGGACAGCCGGTACCGTCGGCACGGGCGTGACCGACCCGCTTCCCGAAATTGCGAAGATCTGCAATGAGTTCGATCTCTGGTTTCACGTCGACGGCGCGTACGGAGCGCCTGCCGTCGCTCTCGACGACGCGAGCGCAGATCTCAAAGGGTTGCGATTGGCGGACTCGATCGCGATCGATCCCCACAAATGGCTGTACAGCTCGATCGAAGCGGGATGTCTTCTGACGCGCCACCCCGACGCGCTCCGCGATGCGTTCGCCTTCAAGCCTTCCTACTACCAGTTCGACGACAACGAGGGGCAGGAGGTGAAGAACTACTTCGAGTACGGCCCGCAGAATACGCGCGGCTTCCGGGCGCTCAAGATCTGGCTCGGATTTCAGCAGGCCGGCGCGAGCGGCTACAGGCGGATGATAGCGGATGACATCGAGCTCGCTCATCGGCTGCACGAGTTCATCGGCAAGCAGGAGCTGCTCGAGCAAGGAACTGTCTCGCTGAGCATCGCCACTTTCAGATTCGTGCCCGCCGATTTACGCCGCCGTTCCCGTGGCGACAAGGCCGTCACGGACTATCTGAATGAGCTGAATGCGCGGATTGCGACCGCGCTTCGGCTCAGTGGCCGCGCGTTCGTTTCGAACGCGCATATCGAAGACAGGTACCTGCTGCGCGCGTGCATCGTGAATTTCCGGACTACTCTGGCCGATGTTAAAGCATTACCGGAGGCGATCGTTGAGCTCGGTCGCGATCTCGACGAGCGGATCAGGCCGCGAGAACTTCGACGTACACACGCATGAAGGTCATTCTTCCCAGGCGAGGAGAATCTTTCGGGCAACCTTGAGGGGACCGTTGGGTGTATCGCGCGTGAGGAGATTCGCGTTGAGAAACCAGTTCTGGCCTTCCGGCCCGGCGTATCTCGAACCGACGATCACGGTCCAGATCACACCTGTGAGCGGCGTCTTGTCTCGATCGGTTTTCTTCAATCCTTCCGGCTCCCCAGGGACTGGACGCGACACCGTCACGTAGCTGGTTCCGGACTTGGGGCAACCCGAGCGCAACTCGAAGAAGCCGGGTCTCGGTGGATCTCCGGGCGGTGGAGGTGGCGGCGGAGGAGCTAACGATCCTCCACATCTTGGATATCGCGTCGGCTGTCCCTCTGGGATTTTCAAAGCTGCGAGAACTCGCTTTCGGTTCTCGATGATCAGGCGAATCGTTGTGGAGTCACTCACGAGAACCGGTGGATCGACGCCGGCTCCCGTCGACCCTCCTGCCACGGATTGGAAGGACGGCGTTCCCGCGGCGGGATCTGGATTCACGCGGACTTCGGTAAATGTCGTATCCGTCTTTCGCCGTACGAATTGAGAGGCAATCGCCGCGAACGCAGCCGAGTCCGCGCGAATTGCAGCTATCTGATTCGCGGAGAGGTTGGGTCGCCGGGAAAACGTCGCGCAAGCCGACATCACGGCAATCGCTCCGGCCGCAAGAAGCCATCGGGACATTCGCGGAATGATTTTCACGTTCGACGAATCGATGCAGGATTGAGGCCTCACTCGTTCGCGAGCCGATCGTAGATTAGGACGGATGTACTCGACGTGCCTCTTCTGCCACTGACTGAGATGAAGGGACATTGACCAGAGACGGCACCCGCACTTCGCACTACGACTTCGAGCTCCCCGCCGACCGCATCGCGCAGCAGCCCACCGCGCGGCGCGGGGACAGCAGGCTCATGGTCGTCAATCGCTCGACCGGTGAGATCTCGCACAAGCAGTTCAGCGATCTCGAGCAGCTCATTCCCCCCGGCGATGCGATCGTGCTCAACACCACGCGCGTGTTTCGCGCTCGACTCCTCGGCGTTCGCGAGAATGGAACTCCGGCGGAAGTTTTGTTGCTGCGACCGCTCGCCGATTCGACGTGGGAGGCGATGGTGCATCCCGGCGGCAAGCTCAA
>DASWGL010000104.1:0-16065 GCA_036393735.1 Gemmatimonadaceae bacterium
TCAAGCGCCTGCTTGGGGGCCTGAGGCCGCCGCCGCCAAAAAAAACGGCCGCGGTTCGCACCAACGGGCTCGACACCGAGCGACGCCTCAGCTTCATGCTGGAGTCGGTGCCGGTCAACCTCTGGTCTACCGACGCGCACCTCAACATCACGTTTTCGCAGGGTGCCGGACTGCATCTCATCGGCACGAGCGCCAACGAACAGGTTGGCATGACGCTGTACGAGGTGCTGAAGACGAGGGACCCGAGCGTCACGCCGCTCGCGGCGCATCTGAAGGCATTGCAGGGTGAGCTGGTTCGTTACGAGACCAATTGGCGGGGAAGGTCCTTCGAGACCCGCGTCGAGCCCTTGCGGGCAGCCGATGGGCGAATCTCCGGAACCGTTGGAATCGCCATCGACGTGACAGATCGCAAGAGTCTTTACGAAGCGCTTCAAACCCAGAACGTCTACTTCGCTGCCCTCTTCGAGAACGCGCCGGAGGCGATCGCGATCCTTGACGAGCACGATCACATCATCCGCATCAACAACCAGTTCACGACGATGTTCGGCTACACGGAAGACGAGTGCGCCGGCCGCAGCATCAACAATCTGATCGTCCCCCGCGAGGAGGTTGAAGAAGGCGAAAAGCTCACCGCGCGCGTTGCCGGGGGAGAAAAGCTGCGAGCGGAAGGGTTACGGCGTCACAAGGACGGGCACACTCTCTGGGTCGCGATCGCCGCGACGCCGTTTGGTGTCGTGGATCAGCCGGGAAGAGTCTACGCCATGTACCACGACATCTCGGCAAGGAAGCACGCTGAGGACGAGCTCAAGGCGCTCCTGCTGGTCGATCAGCTGACGGGGCTTCCCAACCGGCGCGCGTTCATCACTCTGTCAGAGCAGGCGCTCAAGCTGGCGACCCGCATGGAGCGTGACGTGCTGATGATCTTCATCGACGTGGATCATCTCAAAAGCATCAACGACACCTACGGACACTTGGCGGGTGATCGCGCTCTAATGGACACCGCGCGCGTCCTCCGCGAAAGTTGCCGCGAAGCCGATCTCATCGCGCGTCTCGGAGGCGACGAATTTGTCGCGCTGATGACCGTCGACTCCGATCAGACCGCGGAGCTCGTGTGCGAGCGCATTACGGCGCGCGTGGCGGCCCACAATCGTGAGATCGACCGTGGTTATGAGCTCTCGCTAAGTCTGGGCGCCAAGAGATCAAAGGCCGAGGGCACGATGCTGGCGGATCTTCTGGCGCAGGCGGATACGGCACTCTACGAGCAAAAGCGGGGACGCGGCCGCCCTCACGCACTCTCGCGATAGTACTCCGCGAGACACCAGGTAACCATGTCGGCGAGCAGAACCTGCGTGCGCTCGGAGGACGGAAAGCGCGCGCCGACCTCATTGACGAGTCCCTGCGCCAACCTGACTACGCCCTCGCCGGTTTCGCCGCCGTCTTTCATCTCGGCGACGAAGGTGCACACCGCGGCCTGCAGGTCTTCCTTGGTATAGACGCCAGCGGAAAACACCGTCGCCAATGCGGCTGCGAGATTCATGTGAGCCTTGCTTCTCGCGTTGCGCCCAACCCGGTCGCTGCGCTTGTCTCCGCCTGCTGCTGCAGCTTTTCGACCAGGGCGACCCGTCATGCGTGGAACGTGCGGCGGGTCGCCGATGGTGTCAAGAGAGTTTGATAATCACGGAAGCGCGCGTACTACTCCGCATGCGATGCGCGCACCGCTGTTGCCCGCTGGGTTCGAGACCTGATCGTCAGCACCCGCGTGAATCACGAGCGAGCTGCCATCGGCATCGAACAGCGATGTAGTCCCCGGAGTGAGTGAAACGCGATCCGTGCTGAAAGCGACCTTTCCGACGCCGCCGGCCGGAATCACGATGTTGGGATTGTCGCCGGCGTGCGGTCCTTTCGGATTTTCGAGTCCGTGCTCTTTCCCCATTGGGTTATAGTGGCCGCCGGCAGTAGAGAAGGCGGGATTTGCTCTTCCATCGCACTTTCCTACCTCGTGAAAATGAATTCCGTGAGTTCCCGCCGGAAGCGCGATGCTGGAGATATCCACGTATACGAGGCGGTTTTTATCCTGCCAGATCTGGGCTGTGCCGATCGGCGCGCCGTTGACGTTGTATATGATGGCGTTTGCAGCGGAAACGGAATTCTGCATTCGCTGGGCTGATGAACAAGCGCCGCAGAGCGCGACGATGGCGGCGATGTTGAACAGCAGGGACCTGCTCGGCACTTTCATCTTCGACTCCGGATTGAGGGTTTCGCCGGACGGCCGTTTTCCGCACGTCGGATCGCGGCATGGGCACAGCCGGCGAATCAACCACAATGCGCAAATTTCCGTCCTTCCGGGCGGATATCAACCAGATAGTCCGTTAGGCAGGGCGAATCATGCAGTGGTATCAGTTCCGAATCTTGAATTTCGTCCAGATAACAACCGTCGTGCAATCCTGCATACCGCGCGTGTACTGGGGCGGCGCCCCGGGTCCGGCATAAACCTCGACGCCCACCACTTCGGGGCCGTTGACGAAGTTGTTGATGTCGCCGGGCGACACCGACTGCCACGGCATGTCGTCGACGTAAAACTGCACGCAACCCCCGCCACCAGTGCCGGTCACCCCCCGCGAGCTGGTTACAACGTCGCCGTCCGGGCCTGAGCTGATGCGAAGGCTCGGGACCAGTCGCAGAATGTCCGTGAGATCGTTCGGACGCATCAGCTGGAGCTGATCCGGCCCGATGTAGAATCCCATTCCCGATTTTTTTCTCTGATTGAATCCGACCTTGTCCAGGCTGGCCACGCGTCGAGCGGTAACGACAACAGGGTCGATCATTGCCACGAACTTCGGCAGCTTCATCGTCACCTGCTTGGGCTCCCGCGCAGAGAGATCGACCGGCACGGTCTCGGCGCCAAAGCCGAGGTGCCGCGCCAGGAGGACACGGGTGCCGGAGGGCAGATTCCGTATCGAGAATTCGCCCTTTTCGTTGGTCATTGCAATGACGTCGGTTCCCACAACCTCGACGCGGCTACCGGCGTTGGAGGGAGCACCCTCGAGAATGACGCGGCCGGACACGACCGCGTTGCCGGTCTTTGCACCTGAATCTGCGCGCGACAGCAGCATCGTACGGGCAAAGAGCTCCGACTCCTGATCGCCGAGCTCGATCGGGATTTCGGCGGTGACCGCGCCGGCCTTTCTCGCCTGGAGGGTCGCCTTCATCGAGTTCGGCAGTCCGCAAAGCTTGAACGCGCCCTGCGCGTCCGTGCTGTCGCGAATTACCCGGGGCGTCCGCCTGACACCGATCTCCTTCGACACCTCGAGCTGAGTCCAGGCGATCGAGACGTCGGCACCTGCAACCGGCTGGAGGGATTCAGGATCAGTCACGTGCCCGATCACGGCTGACGTGCCCTGCGGGCGGAATCCCCGTACCGGACAGGCCGCGCGAATGATCGTCGTCGACGACGGCACCGCGAGAAGAATGAAGCTCGAGCTGTCCGCACCAACGTGAAAAGGCGCGCTCGCAAGCGAGATTCCGAGAGTGTCGAGCAGCGCGTGGAAGACACCGACCTGATAGGTGCCGGGCGGAAGGCTGTCGATTCTAAACTTCCCGAGAGAATCCGTAACCAGCGACTTCCTCGCGCCCTCGATTATAACCTCTGCTCCCGAGAGAAATCTTCCGTTGAGGCTATCGAGTACGATACCGGCTATCGTGGCCGTCCCCGGCTTCGCCGTTGTCGCCGGCGCGGGGGGCGCCTTCTGCTGGGCGAAGAGCGGCTCGCCGGTTGTTGAGACGGCGAGGGCCGCGACGAGTGACAGTATTGGGGCCAGTCGCATCAATCTTCCAGTGCAGGTTCGTACGCTGTCTCGGTGTGCGGAGCAACCTGAGCATTCGAGCGGATAATACGTGCGCAGGTATTCCATCTTAGAATCGCATCGTCGTTGCCCGCTGGCCGGATCGCCTCGGCCTTCTCGTACCACCTCATCGCTTCTCGTAGCGAGTCGTACGCCATGCTACCGCTGCCCATTCCGCCCCTGTGCAGATGCGCCTGCCCGCTGCGCTCGGACGCGATGCCGGTGTAATACGCCCGCTGATACTGGTCCGTAATACGGGGCAGCGTTTCGCGAACGGCTTTCATAACCGTCGCGTGTCCTTCCGCCAGCTGGTCTGTCAATGCGAGCACCAGCATCACCACCACCTGCTGGTTGCCGGGGTCGATCTCGAGGATGTCGCGACAGATGCTCTCCGACGCCCACGATTGATTGATCAGACGGTACCGCTCGGCCTTCTGGACCGCACGCGGAATCGCTTCTTTCGAAATCGGCTTCAGCTTGAATTCCCTGAAATCCTCTTTCACCGTGCCTCCCCGTGCCCCGTCTCCGTTGACTTCCTACCCCGCACCAGCCGCACGAGTTTCCCGAGCGGGTCGTAATGCTTGTCGACGACGCGCTCCTTGAGCGGGATGATGGCGTTGTCAGTGATCGTAATGTGCTCGGGGCAGACCTTCGTGCAGCACTTGGTGATGTTGCAGTAACCGATGCCGTGACTTTCTTTCAGCTCGTCCGTTCGATCGAGAACGTCGAGCGGATGCATCTCGAGTTGTGCGGCGTGGACCAGAAGTCGCGGACCCACGAACTGCTCGTGGAGCTGGTGGTCGCGAAGAACGTGGCAGACATCCTGGCAGAGAAAGCACTCGATGCACTTGCGAAATTCCTGGACGCGGTCGGCATCGGACTGCGCTATTCGCCACGTACCGTCGGGCGCATCTGGAGCCCTGGGGGTGAACTTCCGAATCCTCTTCTTCGCCCTGAAGTTGGAAGAGACATCGGTCACCAGATCTTTCACCGGTGGAAACGCGCGCATTGGCTCCACGGTGACCGGCTCCTTGAGATCGAGCTCACTCAATCGCGTCATGCACATCAGTCGGGGCATGCCGTTGATCTCCGCCGAGCACGACCCACACTTCCCTGCCTTGCAGTTCCAGCGCACCGCGAGATCGGAGGCGCCTTCAGCCTGTATCTGATGGATGGCGTCGAGGACGACCATGCCCTCCGAGACGCTCGTCGAATAGTCCTGGAGGCGTCCGCTCGCGCCCGCGCCGCGCCAGATGCGAAAAGTCGCGGCGCGTGTTTCAGTGCCGGCACTCGTGTCGCTCCTGGCGGCCGCCCGCTGGCCGCTTTCGACAATGTTTCGCGCGAACGACTGGTTGACGGCCATTACTTGTTCTCCTCGACAATCCGCTTGAGATCTTCACGCATCTCGGGAATCGGCTCGCGCGTCACCTGCATTTCGCCGTTAGGCCCCCGCCGGATGACAATGTTGAACTTTCCGTAGCTCGGATCCTTCTCCGGAAAATCGTCCCGGAAGTGACCGCCGCGGCTCTCCTTTCTCTCCAAAGCCGCGCGGGCGACGATCTCCGACACGGTCAACAGATTCTGAAGGTCGAGCGCCGTGTGCCACCCCGGATTGTACTCACGGTTTCCGGCAACGGAAACCTTCCGCGCCCTGTCTTTCAGAGTTTTGAGTGCGTCGAGTGCGCGCTTGATCTCATCCTCCCGGCGCACAATACCCACAAGCTCCTGCATCATCGTTTGTAAATCGTGCTCTACCTGGTAAGGGCCTTCACCACCGCCTTGCCGGTCGAAGGGCTCGAGCGCCGAGTGGATGATCGCATCAGCATTCTGAGCATCGACTCTGGCCGACGATTGCCTCGCCGCGAATTCGGCCGCGTACTTTCCGGCTCGCATTCCGAAAACCAGGAGATCCGAGAGCGAGTTTCCTCCCAGTCTGTTAGCGCCGTGCAGACCGGCTCCCACCTCGCCCGCGGCGAACAAACCCGGGACGGAGGACATCTGCGTGTCACCGTCGACGCGTATTCCGCCCATCACGTAGTGAGTCGTGGGTCCAACCTCCATCGGCTCCTTCGTGATGTCGATGTCGGCGAGCTGCTTGAACTGGTGGTACATGCTCGGGAGCTTCTTCTTGATGTGCGCCTCGGCGTTGGAAAGCTTGGAGCCGATCCATGAAATATCCAGGAAGACTCCGCCGTGCGGGCTCCCCCTTCCCTCGTGCACTTCCTTCATGATGGCGCGCGCGACGTGATCGCGCGTCAGCAGCTCGGGCGGGCGCCGCGCGTTCTTGTCGCCCTGCGTGTAGCGCCAGCCTTCCTCTTCGTTGTCGGCCGTTTGGCTCCGGTAATTCTCCGGAATGTCGTCGAACATGAATCGACGCCCTTCCTTGTTCACCAGAATTCCGCCCTCACCGCGCACACCTTCGGTCACGAGAATTCCGCGCACGCTCGGCGGCCAAACCATTCCGGTCGGATGGAACTGAACGAATTCCATGTCCTGCAGCGCGGCCCCCGCGTTGTACGCCAGCGCGTGTCCGTCACCAGTGTACTCCCAACTGTTGCTCGTGACACTGTACGCTCTCCCAATGCCTCCAGTTGCAAGCACTACAGCCTTCGCCGCGAAGAGCTTGAATCTTCCGCGCTCGCGATCGTACCCGACCGCCCCGGCGATCCGGTTTCCGTCCTTGAGGAGTGAGACGATCGTGCACTCCATGTGGACGTCGATGGGCTGATAGATCGCGTAGTCCTGGAGCGTTCGGATCATCTCGAGCCCGGTGCGGTCGCCAACGTGCGCCAGGCGTGGATATTTGTGCCCGCCGAAATTGCGTTGGAGAATGCGGCCATCCGCCGTCCGGTCGAAGACGGTTCCCCAGGCTTCGAGCTCGCGCACACGGTCGGGTGCCTCCTTGGCGTGAAGCTCCGCCATCCGCCAGTTGTTGAGATACTGGCCGCCGCGCATGGTGTCAGCGAAGTGGACCTTCCAGTTGTCACGGTCGTCCACGTTGGCGAGCGCGGCCGCAACTCCACCCTCAGCCATCACTGTGTGAGCCTTACCCAGCAGCGACTTGCAGATGAGACCTACCGATGCTCCGCCATGCGCCGCCTCGATCGCAGCGCGGAGCCCGGCGCCTCCGGCGCCGATCACGAGCACGTCGTGCTCGTGTCTCTGGTATTCCGCCACCTAAAAGAGCCTCACGTCGTGCCAGACGCCCATCGCGCAGAGTCGGATGAACACGTCGGAGAACGCAACCCAGATCAGGCTCAACCAGGCCCAGCGCATGTGCCCACGATTGAGGCAGCTGACGCAGTCGTACGTCTTCTTGCGGACGGGCGCGCGGGAAAGCTGATCGAGATATCCGCCCACCAGGTGTCGGAGCGAATGGCATCCCAGTGTGTAACCGCCAAGCAGGATGACGTTGACGACGAGGGCGATCGTCCCGAGGCCGATCCCGAAATTCTGGTGGCCGGTGTTTCGATCGAAGAACCACATCGCCTTATAGGCGTCGCTGGCAAGGATGACGAGGAATACCAGCGCGGCGTAGAGGAAGTACCGGTGGATGTTCTGAATCACGAGCGGGAAGAATCGTTCACCGCGATAACTCTTGCGGGGCTCGCCCACCGCGCAGTTGGGCGGATCCGCCCAGAAGCTTTTGTAATACGCTCCCCTATAGTAGTAGCAGGTAAGTCGAAAGCCGGCGGGAAAGGGGAGAATCAGGAGGGCCGGCGAGAACGGAATGAATGCGGGGAGCCAGCTTGGCCTGGCGCCGTGGATCCAGGCGTGAGGAGAATCGGAGAACAACAGCGGCGAATAGAACGGCGAGAGGTAGTTCCCGAATGCGTAGTATTTGTTCTGAAACGCGGCCCACGTCGCATAGACAAGAAAACTGGCGAGAACTATGAAGACGACTAGCGGTTGAACCCACCACGCGTCGCGGCGCGTCGTCTGGCCGAAACCGCGGCGCGTGATTTGGACGACTTCAGATGCCATTGATCATGTACCTCGCGCCGGGCGCGTGAGCTATCGGGCCGATCAAGTTCCGTCCTCGCAAAACTAATTTTTACGGCAATGCGCGGATAGTCTTGCGACAGATGCAAAGAGCCTCCGGCACTTTTCAGCGCCGGAGGCTCTTTGATTCCGAGAGTTGCTACTGCTTACGACTTTGCGGCGGGAGCGGTCTTGCCCTTCTTGCCCCAACCCTTGTGCTCGCCCTTTCCGTGCTCGGCTCTCGCTTTCTGGCGAGCGTCGAACTTGGCCTGCTGTTCAGGCGTCAGGATGGCGCGAATCTCCGCCGTTTCCTGAGCGCGGAAGGACTGGCCACCCTGCATCACCTGGTGGGCCTTTTCGATGTTGCTGCGGAACGCAGCGGTATCGCCCTTCTGGCGAGCGGCGCGAGCGGCTTCCAGGAACGGCTTGGCCTGGGCGCGGAGCGCCTCGTTCTGCGGCTGATACTTCTGGCGAATCGCCTTGATCTGCGCCTTCTGGGCGTCGGTCAGGTTGAGATCACGGCCGAACTCACCGCCACCGCCCCGGCGACCCTGCATTTGGCCGGAGCGCTGACCGCGCGTCGGCGGAGTCGTTGTAGACTGGGCCGCTGAAACACCCGCCACGCCAACGATCATCAAGGCGCCGAGCGCCAAGGTACGAACTGACGACATTTCAATCCTCCACAACTGTTAAGCGCCACGCGCGAAAGTGCGGCGGCTGAACAGGTAGACGGATAGAAAGGTGCGGCGTTAAGACCGGGGCAGTGGATCGGGCTCCGTCAATGCTGACAGGAAGCTGACAGCCAAGAACTATCCCGCAGCTGCCTCGGGGACAGTGCCAAACCGGCGCTCGCGAGTGTGGAACTCGTTCACGGCAGCCTGTAGGTCGACGGCAGTGAAATCGGGCCAACGGCGATCTGTGAAGTAAAGCTCGGCGTAGGCGCATTCCCAGAGAAGGAAATCGCTCAAACGCTTCTCGCCTCCCGTGCGGATCAGAAGGTCCACATCGCGGGACTCACCGTCCCAGTGATCAACCTTGGCCATCGCCCGCGAAAGATCCTCGCGGGAGATGCTGTCGGCACCGCTCAGACGCTGGGCGGCTCTCAGCAGTGCGTCGCGGGCGGAGTAGTCGACCGCAATGCGCAGATCGAGTCGGGTGCCTTCCTTGGTTGCGTCTTCCGCCGCTCTGATCGCGCGAAGCAGCTCGGCCGGGATGCGGTCACGACGTCCGATGATGCGCATGCGCACGTCGTTTGTTACGCAGCGGTCGGTTTCGGCAACCAGGTAGCGCCGGAATAGCCGCATCAGAAGGGCGACCTCACGCGAGGGACGCGCCCAGTTGTCGGCGGAGAACGCGTACAGCGTCAGCATTCCGATCCCGCAATCGGGAGCGGCCTCGACGATTTTTCTGACGACCCGCGCGCCGGCGATGTGTCCCGCTGTCCGCGGACGTCCGCGCGCGTTCGCCCACCGTCCATTGCCATCCATGATGATCGCGACGTGAACTCCGGATTGAGCCTTGGTAGGCTGCGGGTGCCCGCTTGCGGGCGCATGACGGGCGTGCGTGTGCTTCATTGCGTGATGTGTGTGGGGCACCCTGTCAGCGCTCCCGAGTGGCGCGAATAAGCGCCTCCATATGATCGAGATAGCGCTCCAGCGCGCGCCGACCGGTGGCCGTCAGCCGATACTCCGTCTTCGGCATTCGCCCCTCAAAGGACTTCGTGCAGGTGATGTATTCAGCTTCCTCGAGCTTCCGGGCATGGACACTCAGATTGCCGTCGGTCGTCTTCATCAGCTTCTTGAGGTCGCTGAAGCTGAGTGAATCGTTGACGGCAAGCGCGCTCACGATTCCGAGTCGCAGGCGCTCGTGAATGAGTCGGTCGATGGCGTCGCCTCGCACGGATGATGCCGACGCTGCTTCCGATTTCCCGCGAAGCGTGCGCAAGTCTCCAACCGTCGGGCGACGGTCGTCACGCGCGGTTCCGTGCTTAGCCACCGTGCCTCCGCGCGATCGGAATCCCAAACGCAATGTGCAGTCCGCCGAATGCCGACGCCATGATCCAGTCGTTCCATGTCGCCGGAGTGAAAAGGGCAAGTGTCCCGGCCAGCATGAAGCAGATCCCCATCACCGGTACGACTCTCACCGAGAACGCGCCGCCGGCAACGACTCCCGTTCCATAAAGAAGCAGCCACATTCCCGGAATCGCCTCGACGACGCCCGCGCGGTAGAGCACCACCGTCAGTAACGCTCCGACGAGCATCGGCGGCGAAAAGCTCAAAATGAATTTGCGACCCGGTCCTGACAGCAACGGCACGTGCGCTCTACGCGCTTTTCGCACGATTGCCCACAGCATTACGCAGGGCGCGAGAACAGCGGCCGCCATCCAGACATAAATCGATCCAAGCACAGAGTGCTGCGCGTTGGCGATCATGGCAGCGATGGTAGCAATGATTCCGACTGCGACCATACCCCAGCCCGAGACCGCGGTGAACGAGCCGGCCGCCTCCATCGTGTCGCGGATGAAGGCGAGGTTGTCCATCGCGCGCACGTGTAGCGCTGGCGGTTCAGGCGCTGGAGCGCGATGAAGTGGTGTAACCGAAGCCATGGCAGCGAAGCTAGGTGTTGGGTTGACGGCTGTCAAGTACTTTGCAGTGCAAAGCACGTGCCGCTTTTTGACGTATTTTGACTCTTACTACCCCAGAGCAATCGGCCCGGGCAGAGGGTCGCTGGCCGGAAAGCTCTGCTCTACCATTTTGTCGAGACGCCGCTCGTCGATGGCGTCCGCCAGCAGCTCGACCAGCTTCGCGCAAAAGGCCGGCAGATCATCGGGCTTTCGGGCCGTAAGGAGCTTTTGATCGACCTGCACCTGCTTGTCCACCCACGCTCCACCGGCATTCCTGACGTCAGTCTCCAGGCTTGGCCACGATGTTATGGTCCGCCCGCGGAGCGCGTCGGCTTCGACCAGAAGCCAGGGTCCATGGCAAATCGCGGCCACAGGCTTGTCCAGTTCCATGAACTCGCGGACGAACTTCACCGCATCCTTGTTCGTGCGGAGCTTGTCGGGATTGGCAACTCCGCCCGGAATCACCAGAGCGTCGAAATCACGGGCCGTAACCTTGGACACCTCGACGTCCACATGGAACCTCTCTCCCTTCGCGTCGTGGTTCATCGCCTGGATCTCGCCCGGCTTGTCGGATACGAGCACGACGTCAGCCCCGGCCTGCTTTAAAGCGTTCCAGGGCGCTGAGAGCTCTACCTGTTCCACTCCCTCAGTGGCGAGGAATGCGACTTTGCGCCCTTTGAGCTGGCTGGGCATGGCGATCTCCTATTGCGGTTTGCATCGACGATGATGCTGTTAATCAGGTCAGAAAATGTGCCATCGTCGGAACATAACAAGGCACCTGACCGGCGACGCCGCTCTGACCATATTTCGACGTGCCGATAGTCGACCTTTATGGACATGAACAGCTGCGCGAGCGACTGGACGAGAGCATTCGCGCTGGAACGCTGCCATCGAGTCTGCTGTTTCAGGGACCGCGCGGGGTCGGCAAGCAGCGGCTCGCTCTCTGGCTCGCCCAGCGTCTGCTGTGCGGCGAGTCGAACGCTCCATGCGGAACATGCAAGAGCTGCCGCTATGTCGCCGAGCTGACGCATCCGGATCTGCATTGGATCTTTCCCCGGCCGCGGCTCAAGGACTCAGATCCGGACCTCGAGCAGGTACGGGACGACTACGCCGAGGCCACAGCGGAACGCGCAGCGGCGAACGGGCTTTACGCAGCACCCTCCGGAACGGAAGGGATATATGTCGCCACCGTTCGCTCTCTGGTTCAGCGGGCAGTCATCTCGCCGGCGATGGGGAACCGGAAGATCTTCATCATCGGTGACGCGGAGCGAATGGTTCCACAGGAAGGCGCGGACATGGCGGCAAATGCGTTCCTGAAACTGCTCGAGGAGCCGCCCGCTGATACGACCATCATTCTCACATCCAGCGAGCCCGGCGCGCTATTGCCAACCATCCGCTCGCGCGTCATAACCGCGCGCGTGCCTGTAGTGCCGGACAGCGCGGTCAGGGCGTTCGTGGAGAACCCGGTTGTCAAGAAAGCCCTCGACGGCAGGGCCAAGATGACGACCTCCGAGCGGGTGCGGGCGGCCGCCGGTGCGCCAGGGAGGCTCCTTACCGGCGATACCGACGCCAAAGCGACCATCAATGCCCGAAGAATCGTGGACGCCGCCACGAGCGCCCGGCCGTCGCTGATGCAGTCGACGGCCCTCTCCCAGGGATCCGCGGGGGCGCGCGGCGCATTCGCTGAAACTTTGGAAGCGCTGGTCGAGCTACTCGGTGAGCGCGCACGTGACGCACTTCACAAACAGGACGTATCCGCCGCCGACTCCGCGGCGAGGGCGGTCGATGCGGTTCTCAAGGCGCAGACCTACGCAGATGGAAATGTCAGTCCGCAGCTCATTGCCTCGAAGCTGATTCGCGACCTGTCCACGACGCTGCGATGAGCGATCTTACGCACCTGGACGCCGAAGGGCGTGCACGCATGGTCGATGTCGGCGGAAAAGCGGAAACCGCGCGTTCCGCTTATGCGGAAGGCTCGATAACGATGAGCTTCGACGCGTTGGACGCGATCGAGCGACACGCCCTCTCCAAGGGCGACGCCATCGCGGCTGCGCGCATCGCCGGCATAATGGCGGCAAAGCGAACGGCCGAGCTGATTCCACTCTGTCATCCAATCGCGCTGACGGACGCCGGAGTGGATCTGGAAGTGAATCGATCGTTACCCGGGCTCCACGTCACCGCATGGGCGTCGACCCGCGGAAGGACAGGAGTAGAGATGGAAGCACTGACGGCCGTCACCGTCGCGCTGCTCACGATTTACGACATGGCGAAGGCACTCGACCGCGGTATGCAGATCTCGGGCGTGCGTCTCGTCGAGAAGCGCGGCGGAAAGAGCGGCGACTGGAAGCGGGAATAGCGCGCTGACTCACACTGGCGGCAGACTCAGCACCGGATCGTCCGACAGTTTTCCACTGTTGCGGTACGGCTCCATGTGAACGAGCACGCCGGCGACGCTGGGAATCGCTTCCACGATCGCGTACTTGACCGTCGCCGCGATTTCGTGCGCGTCTTCGAGTGATATCCCGGGGTCAGCTTGCACGTGAAGGTCCACGTAGAAGCCGAGCCCCGATCGTCGCACTTTCAGATTCTCCACGTTACGGACGCCATCCACGGCGCACGCCGCTTCGAGCACATGCTCCCTGACCGTGCGGTCTGGCGCTTCGTCCATCAGCCCGGAGATCGCGGGACGAAGTGTTCTGACGCCATTCACCGCGACGATGAGAGCGGCGACCAGCGCGGCCCAATCGTCGGCGGCTTCCCAGCCGCGACCGCCCAACAACGCGATGCTTATTCCGATGAACGCCGCGAGTGAGCTGATTGCATCCGCGCGGTGATGCCAGGCGTCAGCGGTGACAGCCGTGCTTCCCACATCTCTACCAACACGCAACACTCTTCGGTAGAGAAGCTCCTTGATGATGATTACGCCCGCTGCGACGAATAGCGTGAATGGCGCTGGAAGGTGGTGCGGCGTGCGAATCTCACGAATCGCCAGGATCGAAATCCCCACTGCCGCGCCGAGCAGCATCAGCGAGACAACAACGGCGGCAAGTGGCTCGGCCTTACCGTGGCCGTAGGGGTGATCTTCGTCGGCGGGACGGGCGGCGATGCTCAAGCCCATCCACACTATCATCGAGGAGAATATGTCGGCCGATGACTCGACGGCGTCGGCTACCAGCGCATTTGCATGTCCGATAATTCCGGCAACAAGCTTGACCAGCACCAGCAGCGCGTTCACCAGCAGGCCGGCCTGCGCCCAGCGAATACTCCGGCGCGTCGCGCTATTCACATCAGAAGCCGACTAAAGGTCGACTGTCTCCAACCGTTCGGCGGCAGCGTTGATGCGCGCGGCGTAAGCCTCGGGATCCTCTCCGGGTACGCGAAACGGAATCACGAAATCGGGATTCTCCGGCGGATTGGAGGAGGGCGTATTCACGAAAAGGTCTCCTCCACGAGCGATGACCGCCGCCTCGAAGCGATCGATGGCGGTCATGAGATCGTCGAGCTGACCACTGGTCTCGCGCCCAGTGAGGAGCACGCCCTGCTGCCGAAGTCTTCCGGCGAGCTCGAGAGCAGCCCCGTCTCTCTCCTCGCGGCGATGCGGGTCGAGCGTCTCCTGCTGCTCCTCAAAGGATTCCTCTGTCATCCAGCCTCCATGATTTCTGACTCGCGGAGATAACCTGCAAGTCCCGTGGTACCGGCTTGAAAGCTGCGACATTACATCCCTTCCGTCGAGGGCAGTCGAAAACTATAGTAGCGGCCACACACCCTCGCTCCCCGGAGAACTGATTCGTGAAATTTCGCGCCCTTTACCCGTTGGTCGGCGCAGCGGTTTCGACCCTGTCCCTCTCTCCTTCGTCCGCCATTTCGCAGCGTCAGCCTCCTCCGGGACGCGCGATTCCGGCCCAAGCGACGTCATCGACCGTGTACGACAGCAGTACCCTCGCCGCGCTCCGCTGGCGTGAGATCGGGCCGTTTCGCGGTGGACGATCGGTCGCGGTGGCCGGATCCGCCAAGCGACCCAACGAGTACTACTTCGGAACGACGGGGGGCGGAGTCTTTAAGACGACCGACGGCGGAATCACCTGGGCGCCGGTTACCGACAAGTACTTCGGTGGCACGATTGGCGCGATCGGCGTGAGTGAGTCGAATCCCGACATCGTCTACGTCGGCGCTGGTGAGTATCCGATTCGGGGAAACGTGTCCCACGGCGACGGAGTCTGGCGCACCGGCGACGGCGGAAAAACCTGGGTCTCGCTGGGCCTCGCCGACACTCGCCAGATTTCGCGCGTGCGCGTAAATCCCACGAACCCCGACATCGTCTATGTGGGCGCGCAGGGTCACGTATTCGGACCCAGCGCGGAGCGCGGCGTCTACAAAACCACGGACGGCGGAAAGACGTGGAGAAAGATTCTTTACCGCAACGACTCCACCGGCATCACCGACTTCATGCTCGATCCCAACAATCCGGAAATCATCTACGCCGGATTCTGGCAGGCGTGGAGAACTCCGTGGCAGCTCGTGTCAGGCGGAGCGGGAAGCGGGATCTTCAAATCCACCGACAGCGGCGAGCATTGGACCGAGCTGACGCGCAATCCCGGCCTGCCTCAGGGCGTGATCGGCAACATCGGTCTCGCCGTCTCACCGAGCAACTCGAACAAGGTCTGGGCGATCGTGGAAGCTGATTCGGGTGGAGTGTTCCGCTCGAGCGACGGAGGCGCGACGTGGACGCGAACGAACAGCGACCGGAGGCTGCGCCAGCGCGCGTGGTACTACACTCGCATTTTCGCCGATCCGAAGAACGACAAATCGATTTACGTGCTCAACACAGGCATGTACCGGTCGACCGACGACGGCAAGACGTTCCGGCCGATTCAGGTTCCGCACGGCGACAACCACGACCTATGGATCGCCCCCAACGACGCAGACAGAATGATCGAGTCGAACGACGGCGGCGCGAACGTGTCCTTCAACGGCGGGAAATCGTGGACGGCGCAGGACCAGGCGACAGCACAATTCTACCACGTGGTTACGACGAACCATTTCCCGTATAGGGTATGCGGCGCGCAGCAGGACAACTCGACGCTGTGCGGGCCGAGCCGGAAGAGTGGCGGAATCGATATCAGTGACTGGTACGACGTCGGCGGGGGCGAGAGCGGCTATATCGCGGTGCGGCCCGATACGCCCGACGTCGTATTCGCCGGATCCTATGGCGGTCTCCTCACCAGAAAGGACATCAAGACTGGCTTCGAGCGCGACGTCAATCCGTGGCCGAACAACCCGATGGGCCACGACGCCGCCGATGCGAAGTATCGCTTTCAGTGGACCTATCCGATCGTGATCTCTCCGCACAATCCGGGACGTATGTACGTCGGGAGCAGCGTGATTTTTCAGACTGATGACGAAGGCCAGACATACAAGCCGATCAGTCCCGATCTCACCAGGCACGACCCCCACACGCTCGGCGCATCCGGCGGTCCGATCACGAAGGATCAGACATCGGTCGAGTATTATGCGACCGTTTTCACCATCGCCGAATCGCCGCGCACTGCCGGTGTGATCTGGGCCGGATCGGATGATGGACTGGTCCACGTCACTCGTGACGGCGGAAAGACGTGGAAG
>DASWGL010000105.1:0-1531 GCA_036393735.1 Gemmatimonadaceae bacterium
ATTCCCGGATCACCCATCCCAAACAGCGTCTCGCCCGACGCTGCATACACCAGATGTGGCAGCCCACCTTCGAACGAGGCATGGCAGTCTGCTCCCTGGCGGTGCACGTAATAACCGGTTACGCTCAAGCCCCAGGTGCCGGCGACGGAGGGGAGAACGGAATCGAGCACGCCTCGATAGTCGTTCGCGCCTTCGATGACGAGATCCGCCCCGTCCCTTCCAGCTCGCGGAATGTAGTCCACCGACTCTTCATTCTGCGGAGCCCGAAGTCCAATTTGCGGACTGCCCGTTTGCGGTTCCAGATTGAACCGCGCTCCTGCCGGGTGATTGCAGTCCGCGCTGTCGGGCGCCAGACTGCTTGCCGTGTTCCCGTACACGATCGAAGGTGCCGCTGCGGCAGCGGGGAGCTTCGGCAATGGCACACCCCATCGCGTCAGCAGCCCGCGCGTGTTCGGGTGCGCAGCGGCCAGCATTTGGCCACGCTCGGACAGCAGGAACACGATTGGGGCGGAAGGCGACGTCAGATTATTCTGAAAGGGTCTGGGATTGTAGGGAGCGCGGCTCTGGCGAAAATCTGCTGGCGTCAGTGGATCGCCAAATTGAGCCACGGCCGGGGATGCAATTCCCATCAGCAGCAAGATCAGCGATGCTTTCCCGATCCATGTGCAGGATCGCACAATCGGCCTTCTACATATAGCCGCCAGATACTCATTCTGAACTGCGTGGGGCAATGGAATACCTCCGTAGAAACCGCAGATCATATCACACAGGCGATTCTGGTCGACACTTCCGCTGGTTGCGGGTACGAACCGATCTCGGCTTCCCTTAGGATCACCCCTCCGTGGGCAACTCATAAATCCGTAGGTCGTAGGTTCGAGTCCTACCGCCGCCACCATTATCAAAATCGCTACTGCACTTTTCCGTCGGCGTCCATCAGACGGAACTCGCCGAGGTTCAGCTCGCGCACGCCGGCTTCGATCTTTGCGCGATCGCCCACTACGATCCAGATCAGGTTATCCGGACGCACCACTTCTTTTGCGGCCTCGTTTACATCACTCGTTTTGAGCGCGCGGACTTTCCCTGCGTAGGTTTCGTAGTAATCGTCGGGGAGGCCGAATTGCACCAGGTCCACGATGGACTGTCCCAGCGCGCCCAGCGTCTCGCGCGACCCTGGGAGTTTAAGGGTTTCGTTGGCTTGGATTTTCGTAAGTTCGTCGGCACCAATCGGATGGTCGCTTACGATGCCGTGGAACTCCTTGTTCATCTCCACCAGCGACTCCTTCGTCTTGTCGGTTTGCACGGGCGCGACCGCGTAGAACGGCCGCTGCGACCGGGCGTCACGAAGTACGGTGCGCGCTCCGTACGACCAGTGTTTGTCTTCCCGCAGATTCATATTCAGCCGCGCGCCAAACATGCCGCCCAGACTGTTGTTCATCGCCTCGATCGCGATGTCCTGCGGAGTCCCCCTTCGCGGCGCCACCACTCCCGCAATGATCACCGATTGCAGCGCCCCAGGTTTGTCGATCAGATA
>DASWGL010000106.1:0-4823 GCA_036393735.1 Gemmatimonadaceae bacterium
CTGGCTCCAGGCTCGGAGAGAAATAACTGCAACTGAACGGGTGCCAGAAGTCAGTGGCACAGATGTCAGTTTGCTAGTTCACTCCGCCCTGACTTCATCGGCGCGGATCAATGCAGACCCCTGCTTGTGCCCCGAACGCCACCGAGGTAAGTCCGGACGTCGTGAACTAATCACTGGCAACTACGCTACTGACTGCTCGCACCCGTTCAGTTGTCGTACTATTTCCTACCCCTTGCTTTCGGTCTTTGTTCGGGTATACTGAGCCATGGGATTCGTCAAACTCAGGGCCCGTACCGCCTTCTCCTTCGGCGACGGCAGCGCTTCCCCGGAAGCACTCGTCGCCCGTGCGGCATCACTCGGCTACAGCGCCATCGGGATCACCGACACCGCTGATCTCGGAGGAATAGTTCGCTTTGGACTGGAGGCGCGCCGGCAAAATGTGAAGCCAATAGTCGGTGCCGAGCTCGTGATCGATGGATGTCCCGCCGCCTTTCTGGCTCGGACGAAAGAGGGCTTCAACAACCTGGCTTCCCTCGTCACGAGGTCGCGGGTCGGTGAGCTGTCGACGTGGCAGAAGGGAGATGGAAAGAAGACGCGCGGACGCCCGCGCATCTCGTGGCAACAGGTAGCGGAGCGGAGTGAAGGACTGCAGGTGTTGACCGGTCCGGCGTCCGGGCCGGTCGCATCCAGTCTCCGCACTGGTGACTACAGAAGCGCGGAGCGCACGCTCTGTAAGTGGCGCGAAGTCTTCGGTGACAGACTCGCGGTCGAAGTGCAGCTGCACCACACGAGCGGCAACGAAGCGGCGCTCGCCACCGCGCTGATCGAGTTGGCCGAGCGTCACAAAGTGCCATGGGTGATTTGTCAGGAGGCACGCTATATCGACAACGACAGCCGGCTCGTGCACGACGTCCTCACCGCTCTTCGATACGACACGACCATCGACGACGCGCTCGCACGCGGACTGCTGCATCCGAACGGTGAGTGGCGTCTCGCATCCCCAGAAGAGATGGCCACGCGCTGGAAGGGGCGCGAAGCGGGTCTGGAGGAGAGCGAGCGAATCGCATCGGAGTGCGATTTTAGTCTCGCCTGGGTGAGACCGCCGCTGCCCAAATTTCCGGTGCCCGCCGGCTATAACGACGACACCTTCCTCAAGGAGAAAGTCTTTGATGGCGCGCGAGAAAGGTGGGGTGAGGTCGACGAAAAACAGACCGCACAGCTCGAGCACGAGCTGAGGGTCATCGGCAATCTCGGCTTCGCCGGATTTTTTCTGGTGATGTGGGACGCGGTGCACTTCGCCAGGCAGAAGGGAATCCTCTGCCAGGGACGCGGCAGCGCCGCGAACTCGGCGGTCGCGTACTGTCTTGCGATCACGGCGGTGGATCCGGTGCGGCACGGACTTCTGTTCGAGCGCTTTCTCTCCGAGATCCGTGTCGATGGACAGACCGAAGCTCCCGACATCGACGTCGACATCGAGCACGACCGCCGCGAGGAAGTGCTCGACTACGTCTACGGGAAGTACAATCGGGCCCAGGCGGCGATCACTTGCATCGTGCAGATGTATCGCGGCCCGAATGCTATCCGCGACTCGATGCGCGCCTTCGGCTACCCGGTGGAGATGGCGACCAACATCTCCAAGAGGATCCACTGGAGCGATCCGATCGAAGGCGCGAAGTACATCGAAGAGATCCTCGCTCCCAAGCTCGGCCTCGATTTCGACAATCCACGCGGGAAAGCGACTCTCGCTGCGATGGCGGCGTTCGAGGGAGTGCCTCGTCTTCGCTCCACGCACGTCGGCGGATTCGTGCTGTCTTCCGCGCCCCTCGGCGACTACATGCCGGTGGAGCACACGACCATGGGTCGCACGATCATCCAGTTCGACAAGGACGATCTCGATGCCGTCGGCGTGCCGAAGTTTGATTTCCTCGGACTCGGCGCTCTCTCGCTGGTGCGACGCGCGTTCGACATGATCGAGGTTCGCACCGGAACCAGGCCGGAGATGTACAAGCTGCCTCCCGACGATCCCGAGACGTACAACCTGATCGCGACCGGCGAGACGATCGGCACCTTCCAGATCGAGAGCAGGGCGCAGATCGCTTCTGTGCTACATACGAAGCCAGATCGGTTGTACGACATTGTAGTGCAGGTGGCGCTCATTCGACCCGGTCCGATCCAGGCGAATTTCGTACATCCCTACACTGCGCGGCGGCGTGGGCTCGAGCCCGTGACGTACCTGCATCCCGATCTGGAACCGATTCTCAAGCGTACGCAGGGAATCCCGATTTTTCAGGAACAGGCGATGGCGATCGCCATGAAGCTCGGTGGCTACTCGGCGGCGCAGGCCGACGAGTTGCGGCGCACCATGGGACATATTCGAAAAGTGGAAAAGCTGCATCGCGTGCTGGAGCAGCTTCGCGCGCGCATGGTCGAGCGGGGAGTCACGGAAGATGTCGCGGCGAAGATCGCCGAGGATCTCAAGAGCTTCGCCAATTACGGATTTCCCGAATCGCATGCGTGGAGCTTCGCTCTCATCGCCTATGCGACCGGATACCTCAAGGCGCATTACACGGCGGAGTTCTACGCCGGATTGCTGAACTCCTGGCCGATGGGATTCTATCCGCCATCGACTTTGATTCACGATGCGAGGAGGCACGGACTCAAGTCTCTGCCGCCTTGCATGCGAGACGGCGATTGGGAGTGCACCACCGAGCCGACGGAAAATCCGGACCGGCCGGCTCTCAGAATCGGCTGGCGGCATATCCGCGGACTCGGCGAGAAATCTCTCGACGCGCTGAAGGCAGCGAGAGGATGGGATCGCTTCTCTTCGATCGACGACGTGGTGCAGCGGGCAAAGCTGCAGCGGGCCGATGCACTGCAGCTCGCACGCGCCGGTGCCTTCGGCGCCTGGGAGCCGGATCGTCGCCGCGCCGCGTGGATCGCGATGCGCGCAGTGGGCGACAGCCTGCCACTCGCTCCGGCGCGGATCACGCCCTACAACCCGCGTCCCCTCACGCGCGACGAGCTGATCTTCCTCGACTACTTCTCGGTCGGCATCAGTGTCAGCGGCCATCCGATGGAGCATCTGCGTGAGAAACTGCGCAACGCGGGGGTGCTCGACTCACGCCAGCTCGAGCAGCTCAAAGGCGGAGAGTGGATCACTACGGCTGGACTCGTCACCATTCGCCAGCAACCGCAGAGCGCGAAGGGCACGGTGTTCCTGCTGATGGAAGACGAGTTCGGGTTTATCAACGTGATCGTCTCCAAGAGGCTCGTCGAGGAATATTCCGAGGTGGTGAAGTTCTCGACCTTCGTGGCGGTGGAGGGCAAGTTCGAGCGCGATGGCGGAGTGCGGAACGTCATCGGCAAAAAGTTCCGCGAGCTCGAGGTGAAGCAGCTAGTCCACGCCAGCCGCGACTTTCACTAGAAGTTCACGACAACACTGGCCAACGCGGGCAGCGGTCGTCTTGCCGCTGGAGCAAGCGAGACGTTATCGTAGGCGCATGCCGCACAAGCAGCAGCCGGGACGCGCGTTCGCGAGCGACAATTGGGCCGGTGTACATCCTGAGGTCCTTGAAGCGATGGCCGCCGCGAACTTCGGCCATGTTCCTTCGTACGGCGGCGATCCATACACGCGCGACGCCATTGCCAGGATCGCCGCCGAACTGGGCGGTGATCCGGAAGTATTTCTCGTATTCAGCGGCACGGCGGCGAACGTGCTCTGCCTGCAGAGCATGGTGCAGTCGCACCAGGCGGTGATCTGCGCCGAGACGGCGCACGTCTACACTTCCGAGTGTGGTGCCGCCGAAAAGCACATCGGATGCAAGCTGCTCACGGTTCCGTCGCCGCACGGAAAGATCACCGTCCCTGGAATCCGCGAGCATCTGCACGACATCGGGAACGAGCATCACGTGCAGCCGCGCGCGATCTCGATCACGCAGGCGACGGAGTACGGCACGGTGTACACGCCGCAGGAGATCCGGGCCATCGCGGATTTTGCGCATTCTCATTCGTTGCTGCTGCACATGGATGGCGCCAGAATCTTCAACGCGGCCGTGAGTCTCGACGTGCCGCTGAAAGCGATCACGAGCGGGGCGGGCGTCGACGCGCTCTCATTCGGGGGGACGAAAAACGGCCTCGTCGCGGGAGAGGCCGTGATATTCTTCAAGCTTCTGCTGGCCGACGACTTCGAGTTCAAGCGCATGCAGGGGATGCAGCTCTCTTCGAAGATGCGGTTCATCGCGGCGCAGTTCAACGCTCTTCTGACCAACGATCTCTGGAAGAGGAGCGCGGCTCATGCGAACAGGATGGCCCAGCTGCTGGCGGGAGAGCTCGCGGGCATCAAGGGCGTCACGCTCACGCAGCAAGTGCAGGCGAACGAAGTGTTCGCGACGCTGCCGAAGGAGATAATCCCCAAGGTCCAGGAGCGTTGGCCATTTCACGTCTGGAACGAGGCCACTTCCGAAGCGCGTCTTATCACTTCGTTCGACACGGTCGAAGCCGACGTCACGGACTTTGCCGAGCTCGTGCGCGACACGATCGGCACCAGGGAGAAACAGTGGATCTGAAGAACGCGGCGGTGCTCGTCACTGGCGGCAGCTGTGGAATCGGACTCGAGACTGCGCGTCTGCTAGGCAACGGTGGCGCGCGAGCGGCGATTTGTGCGCGGCACCAGGATATGCTCGAAGCCGCCGCCCCGGAGATCGGTGCTCTGCCGATAGTCGCCGACGTGAGCAAGGAAGACGACGTGCTGCGAATGATCTCCACCGTGGTCAAGGAGTACAGCGACTACAACGTGCTCCTCAACAACGCCGGGTTTGGGTGAT
>DASWGL010000107.1:0-3402 GCA_036393735.1 Gemmatimonadaceae bacterium
CTGTTTCTCGGCCGGCTGATCCTGCCCCATCGAGCGATGCCGGCCTATGTGGATCTGCCGGGATCGCTGGCGTATCCCCATCCGTTCATCCAGCAGGACTGCACGGCAGCGGCGCTGGTGCTCCAGGCAGATTGGCAAACACTGCGCAAGTGCGTCGACTCCTGGCTCAACGTTCCGATCAACCGCAAATACCACTACCTGCCCCTCCTTCCGGCGGTCTTTCTCACCTCTCTGACCATTCGCAGAATGACGTGCAAGAATCCGCCCGAATCCGGGTGGGGATGGATGCAGGAGAACGACATCAGCCTGGCCATCCCGCTCATCGCGCTCCGCGACTTCATCCCCTCACATCTCGCCTTTGCCTTCGCTTACGTGCTCGTCGACGCGCCAGTCACCATGTCGACGGGGCGCGAGACGTTCGGCTACCGAAAGTCATACGGCCAGTTCGAGCAGAGCGAGCTCCTTCGCGTGCCGATCGAAGCGTCCACCAGCGTGCTCGAGCAACACGATCCATCCTGCCAGCTAAAATCGGCCAGGGTGCTCAAGATCATGCCGCCCGAGAATCTGCGCCCCGAGCGGCGGTCGACGTTCACCGACGCGCGACACGCGATCGAAGAAATCACCAAACTTCTTCCCGATCATCGCAGTGCCCTGGCGAGCTGCGGCGTCCAGGCGGAAGTGGACATCCTCTCGCATTTCCTGACACCCTCTTTCACCGTCGCCTATCTGAAGCAGTTCCGCGACATCCAGTCGCCCGAGAAGGCTTGCTACCAGGCGGTGGTCGAGAGCCCGATGACCATCACCGCATTTCGTCAGGGTGGAATGCTCGACAGCGGCTTCACAGTCGAACTGACGGACTACGCCAGCTATCCAATGATCTCCGATCTTGGAGTGGTTTCCGATTACGGAAGCAGCGGCAAGGGACCGGTCCAGAGGTTCACTCCGATGTTTGGATTCTGGGCGGACTTCGACTTCACTCTCGACACCGGCCGCATCGTCGCTGAGCGCGGAGCGAATAGCGGTCGAATTCTGTAGCCGATTTGTTGGTTCGCCCGGCTGGATAAACCGAAAAAGAGCGGCCCTAAAGCCGCTCTTCTCATTCCAAGTTACTGATTGCTTTGGTGGAGCTGATCGGAATCGAACCGACGACCTCCTGAGTGCGATTTCCGCGTCTGTCTCGAGACATACGCGGACACCTCCAGACTCAATATTTTAGCGCCGTCCGGACTTGTCTCGATTCGTCTGGCAACTACGAACTGGACGCGGAACTAGATGTGATGTCTCAGCACGTTGTTCCCAGAAAGGAGTTGTCCATCCGGGCGACTTCGGCGAATCTGAAAGCCTATCAAACGAACAGATCGCACGGAGGAGCCAGGATGGACTTACACAAGAATGCGCGAAGTCTGCCCGCGAGTCGAGCGCTGCTGGTGGATCGAGTCGAACATCAGGGATGGTCGCTGAGCGCCGCGGCCAGGGCAGCAGGCATGAGCGTTCGGCGATCGCGAGAGTGGACCAAGCGAGGCAAAGCCAACGAACCCCTCGAAGATCGTAGTTCGCGGCCGAAGAGCCAGCCAAACAAGATCAGCGATGGGGAGCGCACGCGGATTGTAGAGCTGCGAAAGACACGGATGACGGTGCGGCAGATCGCGCAGAGTGTTGGGACCAGCAGCGTGGCGACGGTGGCTCGGGTGTGCCGAGCTGCGGGCCTTGGACGTCTGCGCTTTCTCGATCCGGTCGCGCCGATTCAGCGTTACGAACATGCAGCGCCGGGAGACATGCTTCACATTGACACCAAGAGACTTGGCCGCATCGAAGGCGGGCCTGGACACCGGATCACGGGCCAGCGCAGGCACACGTACGCGGGCTGGGAGTGGATGCATGTGGCCATCGACGATCATTCGCGCGTTGCCTACGTTGAGATGATGCCGGCCGACGACGCGGCGACGGCCGCTGCGTTTCTTCGGCATGCTCAACGCTGGTTCGCCCGCCGGCGCGTTCCGATCAAGCGTGTGCTGACCGACAACGGTTCGGGCTATATCTCGCGAGAGTTCGCGGGCACCTGCGATGAGCTCACCATTCGCCGCAAACGAACTCGATCTCATCGTCCCCAAACGAATGGAAAGGCCGAACGACTCATTCAAACGCTCCTACGCGAATGCGTCTATCGCTTCTCGTACGACAGCTCCGACCAGCGCCGTGAGGCCATCGGTCGATACGTCCACTTCTATAATCATCACCGGGCTCATTCATCGTTGAACGACAACCCGCCGATCAGCCGCCTCACTGGGAACAACGTGTTGAGACGCAACATCTAGACGCGGAACTAGACACTTCAATTCGTAGTAACTGGCCGATTACTCATCCAACGCCGTGTCGCGCGAAGATCATCTGCAACGAAACGATCAGACGGAACGAGATATCCATCGCCGCAAGTGGTTCCGTCGGTTCAGCGGCAGGATCTGGACCCCGAAGATGACGCCAAGCAGTGCCAATGGACGCGCTGAAGTCGCTCGACGTCGGTGGCAGTCAACGTGTTCCCGGGCATCAGCGTGACCGTCGACGGAGTCAATCTCACCGACGAAAAAGATCGTGCAGTTCGCGTCCGACCGATTCCGTCCGCGGGCGGTCTACGACAACGGCCCGGTAGTTCTTCGCGAGTCTTCGCTTCCAGCACTGCTAAAAAAAGGGTGCCCTCTGCAAAGAGTGGTGCCCCGTTCATTAATGCTGCGCGGTCGCGATGCCCAACCGCATCGCACTGTTGACGAGCTCCGCGAGCGAGCCGGCCTTCATCTTCTCCATCACCCGCCCGCGGTGAACCTTGACCGTGATCTCCGTCGTGCCCAGTCTTCCGGCGATCTGCTTGTTGAGGAGGCCGGCCACGACCAGAGCCATGACCTCGCGCTCGCGCGACGTCAGCGTCTGGTAGAACCGGATCAGGTCCGACACTCCGACGCGATCTTCACGAGCCTTCCGATCCTGAGTGACCGCCAACTGAATTGCATCGAGCAGTTGCTGATCGCGAAACGGCTTGGTGAGAAACTCGGTAGCTCCCGCTTTCATCGCCTCCACCGTCATGGGAATGTCACCGTGACCGGTGATGAAGATGATCGGGATGCCGCTTCCTGATCGGCGCAGCTCACGCTGGAGATCCAGCCCGCTGAGGCCCGGCATTCGAACATCGAGGACGAGACAAGCGGGCGCGTCGGGCCGCTTGAACTCGAGGAATTCGGCGGCGGACCCGAACAACATCACCGACAAACCGATGGAGCGGAGGAGGCTTCCCATCGCGTCGCGCACCGAGGCGTCGTCGTCGACAACAAAAACCAACGGCTCCCCGGCGCTCATAGCGTCGAGGCTACGGTGAAGAAGAAGGCACTGCCGCCTGCAGCCTGCGGCGTCATC
>DASWGL010000108.1:0-1823 GCA_036393735.1 Gemmatimonadaceae bacterium
CTGCAGATTGAAGATTAAACGGATTGAAGATTAGGGGATTGACGATTGACGGACTGTCGATTGACGATTGACGCATCCCAATCAACGTAACAATTCAGGGGGCTGTACGCTGTTTCGCCCCCATTTTGGGCTGCGGCCGGGCCGATGATGTTGGCCTCAGCCGGCATCAGAGACCGTTCCCGATGGTCGGACGATGACTCGGCGCGCGCCCGCCATCGAGGCCTTGCGCTGTTCCTACTTCAACCGCGTCATCCCGTGTCTGTTCTCGCCTGGATCGAGGGCGGAGTAGACGAGAAACGCCAATGCGCCAAGGACGAGCGGCGGGACCAGGCGAAGGAATTCGGTGTGAACGAGATGCGTGCAGAGCGCGCCGATCATGAGCGCGACCAGCGTTGCCGCGGCGGCTCGTCGCAACTTCGGGATCAACACCCCGACGCCGGCGAGCATCTCGAGGACGCCGACGATGCGTTCAGCACCCGCAGGGTAGCCCCAGTGCACGAACCTCTCGCTCCATCGCATTGCCGAAGGCCCTCCCACCTTCGAGATGCCGACCAGGACAAATGCCACCGCCAGGAAGATGGCGGCGGCCCACGCCACGGCGCGCGGAAGCCTCATCATGGTGTCCTCCCAAGCCGGAATCGCGCTCAGCTCGCGTTGCCTGTGTGCGACATTCGACCATCCGGCACGCGTGGATTCAACTCACAAACCCTCAATTCTTCCGTCTCGGATCCTCACGCGCGTTAGAATCTGCATCGAGATCCGCTCGGAACGGGTCTCTATATATGGTGAAGACGTTCGGAGATTTCGAGTTCGACGATCGACGGAGAGGTCTCAGGGCCCGGGGGCACCCGGTCAGACTCACGGGACAGGCGATCGATTTGCTCAGCCTGCTGCTCGAGCGGCCAGGCGAATTGGTTACTCGTGAGGAGATTCAACGCGGGCTATGGCCTGACAGCAACGTGGAGTTCGATCACAGTCTCGACGTCGTCGTGAGCCGCCTCCGAACAGTTCTCGGCGACAGGAGCCCGAGCCCTCGCTACATCGAGACGGTGCCGAGGAAAGGTTATCGGTTCGTCGAACCGGTGACCGCACGGCCCGAGAGTCGGCCACCCACCGAGCCTCGCTGGTGGAGTCGTCGATTCGTCGCCTACGCGGCTGTTGCAATTCTGGCAGCTCTTCTGGCGATCCTCTTTGCGCGGACCCGGTACGATAGGTTCGTCCCATCCGCGCCGTCGCGACCATTGGCAACGGTGCCCGCGCGATAAAGCGGTGACGATCTTCCACGACGAAATATGGTCCCCGTCGCATGGCACTGTTCCGGACGATAGCCGGCATTAATACCCAATCGCACCTGAGTTGCTGAACGTACTGTACTTTTCAAAGTAAACGTTCACGGGGCTGTACAAATTGATCTGATCGGCGTACCGTGTGCGGCGTGTCGCGGTCGAAGGAGCAGCAACGCAGCGACAACGGCGAGGTCGCCGTCGCCCGACTCCTGACCGTTACACGCACGTGCCAGTGGCAGCAGCTCAATGCGCTCGTGTACCTCACCGCCGCGATTCGCACCCATCGTCGGCGGCAAGTTGTCGCGTCACTGGTGTCGAACTCCGCAACCGCCAGAACTGTTACCAATCAACAATCGGCAGTCGCCATTCCGTTTAATCTTCAATCTTCAATCGGCAATCCTCAATGCACTAATGTCGTAGTCGTACGCGAGTGCCGCAGACGTCGCCGTGGAGAAGAGGTGACCCAGCGCGTGGTGGGCGGGCGCGTTCAGATACCGCGTCAACGCCGCGACGTCGTCGACCTCGATGATCAGCGCG
>DASWGL010000109.1:0-5926 GCA_036393735.1 Gemmatimonadaceae bacterium
CCATAGCCGATTCCAAATTTGACGTGCGCTACAGCTGACGGATCGTACTTCAGATAGGACATCACGTCGCGCACGGCCGCCAGTCCGGTCCCCACTGCGACGGGATTCCCGCCGCGGTAGATGATTTCATAGATCCTGCCCGCCGTGAATCCTTTCGACATGTAGATCCACCGCGTGTCGTGCACGGCGACGCCGCTGCTGTCGCGCGCGAAGCGCCAATCCGTCCGCGGCACGACAGTGCGCGGACCGACAGGGTCCTCCCGCACGGTAAGAATGTTCGCCACGTCGTTCTCATCGGCGACCGGATAGATCAGAGTCGGTGCGAGACTGTGCCAGAGCGGGATCGAATTGGTGGCGCTGTCTACCGTAATGTCGCTCCGGACAAGGCCGGTGATCGGATGCTGAGCCGAGCCGACGGACGGTGCCTGGAAGTGGAGGGCGGTTCCCCCCGGTAGCACATCCCACTGCCAGCCAAGAGCGACGATCGTGACGCCTCGTTTCATCAGCAGCGCGTCCCCGTAGAATTCGGCCGCCTCCGGCGAAGCAGAGCCGGTGCGACCGAGATTGAAAACGAACGTCGTGATTCCGCCGCGGTTGACGATGTCGATGACGGCGAGGTCGGCCGAATGCGCCGGGTCCTTCGGGCGCAGCATCACGAACTCGCTCACCGCCTCGACTTCCCCAGCCGAATTCCGCGGCGCAAGATCGAGATCGACGATCTTACGGTTCTCCGCGTTCCGCGGATCGAACGCAAAGTAGACGCGTCCGGTGATCCGCTCGTAGACACCCGCGTCTCCGAACGTGCCGGAGATATCGGAGCGGGAGAGGATCTCGACTCGGACGACGCGGGCGTCGGCGGACGCCGCAATTACTGCAAGGGAGATTGTCGAGAGGAGGAGCAGGCGCGCGATTTTCATGGCTAGCTAAGTTCGCGCGCCAGAGGGGCAACTGCAACTGAACGGGTGCCAGAGGAGCAACTGCAACTGAATGGGTGCCAGAAGTCAGTAGCGTAGGTGCCAGTGATTAGTTCACGACGCCGGGACTTTTCTACTGGCGTACCGGCTACAAGCAGTTCGCCCGGGCGCCACAGGGATAGGTCAGGGCGTGGTGAACTATCGAGCTGGCATCTCTGCCACTGACGTCTGGCACCCGTTCAGTTTGCAGTTCCCAGCACCCATTCAGTTGTAGTTCCCAACCCTGAAGCGTGTAGTTGCCAGTTAATCCCACCACCCGTGTAAGTACCACGCATCCTCCCGAGCATCCCTAAATAGCCAGACCATCATCCCATCATCCGTCACACAGCGGAAATACTCGCGGGCGTACGGCTCGCTCCACCGCCCTCCCGATACGCGGTCGGGTCCCGCCGCGGAGGTGATCCGCATCCACTGCCTGTCGCGAAACTCCACCGGCAGCTCGTGATCGCGGCGACGCTTCGTCTTCACTGCCACTCGCCGGGGCTCGGGAAGAAGCTGCAGGGTGAGGCTGGGAGCGGCGGTTGCCTTCACCACCCGCTCCTTCAGCTGGATGCGGGCTGAAGCCTGTGCCGGCTCCTGGGTGATCCAGTCCGTGCGGCGATCGATCAACGGATGCTGCGTGTTGCGCGGAGTCACCACCACCGCGCCCTGATCATCCAGCAGCTGCGCGATCGTTTCCTCCGCCGCGCGCGCGGTGGCAAATCCACGATCGAAGATGTCTCCCTGTCGCTCGACTTCTCCGGTAACCGATTCTACGCGAATGGTGATGCCGACCACGCCATCGGGAAGAGTGATCCGCTCGAGATGCGTGCGAATGAGTCGCATCCACGCCTTGTGGCTCGCCGTAGATCGAGCCGGACGCACCAGGTGCGCGTAGCTCTCGCGATTGGCGAGCGAGAAGATCATCGTCATCTCACGCGCGCACTGGCCGCGCGACAGCAGCTCCGTCGTGATGTTTCCGACGAGCGCGTTGATGATGAAAACGAGGCGCTCGGGATCCTTGAGCGTGTACTCCACCCAGTCGAGAGAAGCAGACGGCAGCGCCCGCGGCATGCTGGCGAAGATGCGGCGCGAATCGTCGGCCCTCGACAATCTCCAGAGGCGCGCGCCCTCGGCGCCGAAACGAACTTCGACCGACTCGAGATCGAGCCTCGCCAGATCTCCGCAGCTCTCCACCCCGATTCCATCGAGCAGCGTCGACAGAGAGAGCGATGACTCCAGCACGCCGATGGGATACGGAGCGAGATACTCGCGCTCCGACCCCGGCGCGATCGCGACGAGACCGCCGTTTCCATGACGAGCCGCGATTTCGGCGCAGACCGGGACGATAGAGGTGGCAGCCCTCACTTTTTCCACTCCCTTCTCGTGAAAGACGTCGAGAAGATCTCTCGCCAGAGATTCGGCGATCATTCCGCGTGCATCCGCCCAGACAATTCCATTCGTTCCCAGCATCACGCGCGGAGCTACTCCGAGCAGCGAAGGAACCAGTTGCTGAAGGAGCTCGTTCTCCGGTTGAGAGGTGGTTGTGCCGATGGCGAGAGAGGGAGAAGCGGCGGCAGGAGTCCAGAGGCAGATGAAGGTCATTTTTCAGCGAGGCGGAGCAACTATATACCGAAGATATACCGAAAGCAAGAACGGCGCCGGTTGGGGCCGTGCGTTCCGAACGAGGGGAAAAAATCGGGCGCGCCTGCATCCCCATCCGTCTGTAGATTCAGGAGATAGGAGGAACCGACGATGCACGCGAGGCTCGCGGAAACCATGGATTACGTGGAAGAGAAGCGACGGGAGCTCCTTCAGAGCTTCGAGGGCGTCGACGGCGACCGGCTTTGCCGGCGAGCGGATCCCGACGGATGGTCGGTGGCCGAAATACTCGAGCACCTTCGGATGGTGGAATCGGGCGTTGCGCGACTGATCACGAAGCGCGTCGGCCAGGCGAAAGAGGCGGGCCTGGGTGAAGAAAAATCGACCGCGTCAGTGCTGCCATCGTTCGGTCCATACAGTGCGATGCTCGAAAGAGCGGTCATGCAGGCGCCGGCGACGGTGCAGCCCCGGGCGAACATCGACATCAGCGACGCGCTCGAAGGCCTCGAGAGCTCGCGTGAAGCACTTCGCGCCGCAGTTGTTTCGGCGAGTGGCCTCGCCCTCGGCGAGATCAAGCACACCCATCAGATTCTAGGCGAGCTCGATCTTTATCAGTGGCTAATTTTCGTGGGCCAGCACGAAGGCCGGCACAGGAAGCAGATAGAGCGGACACTCAAATCAATCCCCGAATGAAAAGACCGACCGGAAGGACCATCGCGCTTGCGGTGGCGTTCATCACGGTGGCGCTCACTACCGCCGCCGTCCGCACATCTCCGAGCAATACCGCGGCGAAGAAGCCGACCATTACGGTCTACAAGGATCCAGGCTGCGGCTGCTGCAAAAAGTGGATCGAGCATCTCGTCAAGAACGGGTACCGCGTCGACGCGAAAGACACTCCGAACATGACGGAGATCAAGCGCACACTCGGAGTTCCGGACGCATTGACTGCGTGTCACACCGCGGTCGTGAATGGATACCTCATCGAGGGACACGTTCCGGCAGCAGATATCGATCGACTACTGGAGCAGAAACCGCGGATCGCCGGGCTCGCTGTTCCGGGAATGCCCGCTGGATCTCCGGGGATGGAAGGAATGGGAACACAACGCTATCAGGTCCTGACTTTCAACAAGAAGGGAAAGACGACAGTCTTCGCGAGCCACTGATCGTCGCGTTTCCCGTCTCGTAATTCGGAGCCATCGCGCCTGAGGGTTCCTCCCGACACCCGTGGGAAATACTTGCGCCTTGGAGGATGTGTATATATACATTCTTCGTGCATAATTTCCCATCTGCTTCCCAGGCTGGGCTCAGTCCCAGAAGAGCCGCTTCCACCTCGTCTCCTACGACGGTTCGGCGCGCAGTGCGCCCTGACGCCGGCCAGATCCTCGAGCTGGTGTCGCAGTACGCCGAACAGGGATTGATGCTCCTCAGAACCTTCGAAGAGGTCGCCTCCCGGATCGACAACTATGTCGTTGCCACCGACGATGCGGGACGCGTCATCGCCTGCGCCGCGCTCGAGGAGTACTCGCCATCGCTGGCTGAGGTCTCATCGGTCGCAGTGGCGACAACTCACCAGGGGAAGGGCCTGGGTACCCAGGTGGTGCTCGGCGTCGAGCGGTTGGCCCGGGCGAGAGACATCGACGAGCTGTTCGCGCTCAGTCTCACCGACAAGTTCTTCATCTCGCTCTCGTACAAGCCGACGACGATCTCGCGCTACCCCGAGAAGCTGGCGCGCTACGACACGCTATCGAAGTCGGGCGTCGAGATCGTTCCCAAGCGCTGCTTTCAGAAGGAGCTCGGGAAGTCCTGGAGCGCTCCCCGGCTTGTCGAGCAGGCAGTGGCTCCCAAGCCGAAGAAGAGAAAGATCGGCTAAGACTACCGCTCGACAATGTCCGCCAGCGCCTGGCGGATGGTCGGGTCAGAGTTCCGCGACAGCGCCGAGATCGCGCGACGTTTCAGCTGTGGATTAGGCTCGTTGCGCGCGATCCATACCAGCTTGTCGGTCGCAGCCTTGTCGGCGAGACGCGAATAAATATTGATCAGCGCGCCGCGCAGCTGCGGATCCGGCGTCAGGTCATAGAGCGCTAGCAGCGAAGGTGTCGTTGCTCCCGCGCGGGCGAGGTACTCCAACGCCCGCCGGCGCGCCTCGGGAGTGAGCTTCTCGTCCCTGACCACTCCCACGAGCCACTGCACGTTGTCGCTTCCACCAAGATCGGAGAGCGAGGCAAGGACGGCGTCGCGCGAGCGTTCGCCGGTGAGGCGCGGATACAGAGAGCGCAGCAGAACCGCGTCCTGGCCCGTGACATAATTCCGTCCGAGGCCGCGAATCGCGACCGCCAGCAATTCGTCGGGAAGATCGGTGCGCTGAGCTGTCGAGCGCAGAAACTGCCGCGCCCGTGGATCGCCGGACGACGACAGGACCCTCATGCTCTCGCGACCAATCCACGAATTGATGTTTCCGCTCGCCACCTGGACCAGCGGCGGAATCCCCGTTCCGTGATCGAGCCGGGACAGGACCGAGAGCGCCTGGGTTCGGACACCCTGTACATCGTTCTCGTTGGTCGCGATCTGTACAAGTGCGGCGCCAATTCTGTCCAGCTGAGGCGCGTCGCTGCGGCCCAACCCGGACAGCGCGGCGCGGCGAGTCTCGAGCGGACGATTCTGATCGCGTCCGATCTCGAGGAGCCGCGACGTCGCGTCAACGTTGTCACCGAGGAGCGCGGCGAAAATCGCGTCTCGCCCCACTCGTCCGTCGGCACGCGAGGCGACGCCGAGGAGATAGTCGGCCGCGTCAGCCGGAGTCACGGTACCGAGATTCGCAACTCCCGCGTCCACGGCGGCCGGGAGTGCGCCAACGTAATAGCGAAGCGCGACCACGTTCCTGTCCGCAAGATCGACGACGACTCGAACCGGGCCGGGCTGGCACGGGTCCGCGGCAGTGTTCGAGAACGATCCGTAAAAATTTCCGGATCCGGTCGAGATGTAGGTCCGGCCGTCCCCGCAGACGCCCGGGTGCGCCGGATAACTGAATTGAACCGAGCGGTCGGAAGCAGACGCAATTCGGTTCGCGAGGGACTGCCCGCGTGCGGGCGAAGTTGCCGCGGCAATCGCGAGTAGCGTCGCGACTGCGAGGTGGGAGATGCGCTTAGTCATTTTTGTCGATGATCTCCACTAAAAGCTTCTTTGTTCGGGGATCGTTCTTCCGCGACAGAGCGGAGATCGCGTAGCGCCTGAGGTCGGGATCCGTTCCCGTTCGAGCAATGTCGAGAAGCTTGTCCGTTGCTTCGGGCTCGGCGCGCTGAGCATACAGGCTGATCAACTGCTCGCGGAGGGGTCGGTCGCCGGCGACATCGTACATCCGCGTCAGGTCGGCA
>DASWGL010000110.1:0-4524 GCA_036393735.1 Gemmatimonadaceae bacterium
CTCGACGGGCGGAAGCTCGTCGGTCACTTCCTCAAAATCGGACGAGAAATCGTCGCCGTTCGATTCCCGAGCGACAGGCGCAGCGTTCTCCGGAGACAGGTCGAGAAAGTCTTCAATCGGCTTGAGCGACGCGGGCGACTCCCGTTGCGCGATACCCGTGAGTTCGGCTCGAAACGCCTTAGCTGCTTCACGCTCCGCTCCCGGAACGAACGGCCGCGACGGCCGAAACTCCGAGGCATTCACCGCGGGCTGCGCCGTTGTCGGCGTGCGATGCGGAACGAATGGACGATGCGGCGATTCTGCCACTACAAACCCTCCCAGCTGTACTTGCCGACAAGCGGCACAAACCGAACCGGAGCTATTTCAACCTGCTCGAGCTTATCGCCATGACGAGTGAACATGTACAGGGTTTGTTCTTCCCGATCGCCGAGCGGAATAAGAATACGGCCTCCCTCCTTCAATTGCTCGTGATACGTCGATGGCACCTCGGGGGCGCCCGCGCCGACGAGTATCGCGTCGTACGGCGCGTACTGCCGCCAACCCAGCGTGCCATCGCCCATGAGAAAGGAGATATTGCGCGCCCCGATCTGGTGAATCGTCTCACGCGCCTTATCGAGCAGCGCCGGTATTCTTTCTATCGAGAAAACCTGCCCCGCGAGAAGCGAGAGCAACGCCGTCTGATAGCCGGATCCCGTTCCGATCTCCAGCACCTTCTCGTTGCCTTTGAGCTTCAGCAGCTCGAGATAGCGCGCGTGAATCGATGGCTGTGAAATGGTCTGTCCATTTCCTATCGGCAGCGCCGAGTCTTCGTAAGCGCGGTGGCGAACACCGGTGGGAACGAAGAGATGGCGAGGCGTCTTGTCTATCGCGTTGAGCACAGCGAGGTCCTTGATGCCCTGCTCATGCAGCAGCTCGACGAGTCGCCGCCGCGGACCGCGGAACTCGTGCTCTAGGGGAGCTGCCACCACCTCTCCGCCGAAGCGAGCATTGCGTGATGAGTCAGATCGAGGTGCAAAGGTGTGACCGATATGTAGCCTTCCTGTATCGCGCGAAAATCCGATGTCTCTTCTCCCGACCACGCAATCGATCCGCCGCCAATCCAATAGATCTGGCGTCCCCATGGATCCTGCATCGGCTTGAGTGAATCCGAGTACACTCTTCTCCCGAGCCGGGTGAGACGAACGCCCATGATGTCGTCCCCGCGTAAGGGCGGCATATTGATGTTCAACAGCGTGTGCTCCGGAAACGATGGCATCGAAAGGACGTGCCTGAGCAGGTTCCGCAACGGGTCGATCTGGTCACGCAACATGCTTACATCCGCCCTCAGGTCGCCGCCGGCGAATGAGATGGCAACCGACGGGATCCCGAGTGACAGCCCCTCCATCGCCGCGGCCACCGTCCCCGAATAAAGCACATCCTCACCCATGTTCTGCCCATGGTTGATGCCGCTCAGAACGAAATCGGGCCGCTCTGGCATGAGGGCTTCGACGGCCAGCATTACGCAGTCTGTCGGCGTGCCATCCACCTGAAATCTTCTCTCGCCGCGCTCGATCGGGCGGATGGGATGGTGCAGTGTGAGGGAATGGCTCGTCGCGCTCTGCTCACGATCCGGAGCAACGACCGTTATCTCCCCTAGTGGCTCGGCTGCTTCAATCAGACAAGCCAGGCCTTGGGCAAGTATCCCGTCGTCGTTGGTGCAGAGCAGCCTCAACGCTTTAATACCCCCGCGCGGTGGCGCCATAAGACTTTGATCACGAGCCACGCGTCACGAAACTCCCGGAAATAGCTGGGGGATCCGTAGATGGTCGAGATCGGCACGTTGACGGTCGTGAATCCCGCACGGGCCGCGCGAATGATGAAGTCCGTTTCGAACTCATAGCGGTCGCCCTCTCCGTGGACCTTGCGCAGAACAACCGCTTTCATGGCGCGATAGCCGGACTGGCTGTCGCGCACCCTGCCACCGGAAACCGCACGTGTAGCGGCCGACGAGATCATGTTGGCAATCCGCCGATGCTTCGGCACCGCCTTGCCCGAGAGATCCCGCGTTCCGATCACAATGTCCGCGCCATCCAGCGCGCCAACGATCGCGGGTGCGAAAGCAGCATCGTGCTGGCCATCCGAATCAATCGTGAGCACGGCGGCCGCGCCCTTCCTGAGCGCCGCATCGAACCCGGCCCGAAGTGCCGCCCCCTTTCCACGGTTCTGATCGAACTCGATCGTTTCATCCGCCACGGTCCGCAGTAGCTGCCGCGATCCATCCGTCGAGCCATCATCGACCCCAATGATCCAGGAACCCGGCAGGTTCCGACGCACATCCTTTACGACCTTCGCGAGGGTCGGCTCGGCGTTGTAGGCAGGTACGATGACGACGAGTGGCTCGATCAACTCTTGATCCCCTTCTCTTCCGGCAGTCCGTCGAGTATCGCCAGGATGGATCGCAGCTCACTCTCCATAGACTCGACCGCCTGCGAATCGAGTGCCGAGCGCGCCACCGACCGAAGCTCGCCGCTCTTCCGGTACTCGTCGATCTTCTGGCGCGCACCGTCTATGGTGTACTTCTCTGTGTAAAGAAGCTGTTTGACCAGCATGATGAGCTCGATCTCACGCCGCTGGTAAACGCGGTTTCCGGATCGGTTCTTGGCGGGATGAAGAAACTTGAACTGGCTCTCCCAGTAACGGAGCACGTGCGGCTTGAGATCCGTCAGCGTGCACACGTCGCCGATAGAGAAGAATTCCTGCACCGGTTCTTTCGCTTTCATCGATCCACCTCCGCTCGGAGCTCTCTCGTCATCAGGGCGACGATGGCGCTGCGAGCTGGTTGGCCCTCGAAAAGTACGCGATTCACGGTATCGACAATCGGCATCTCGATTCCCTCTCGCGCAGCCAGCTCGCGCGCGCTTTGCGCGGTGACGACTCCCTCCGCGACGGTTTCCCTATCCCTGAGAACATCATCCAGCTTTCTCCCCTTCCCCAACTCGACTCCGACCGCCCGATTGCGGCTGAGAGAACCAGTGCAGGTGAGCACAAGATCACCCAGACCAGCCAACCCGGCGAACGTGCTCTGCTGCGCACCGAGCGCTGATCCAAGTCTTGTCATCTCGGCGAGACCTCGCGTTACGAGCGCGGCCCTGGCATTGAAGCCGAGTCCCAGGCCTTCGGCGATTCCGGTCGCCACCGCCATCACGTTCTTGAGTGCGCCACCGAGCTCTACTCCGATCACATCAGTGTGCGTGTAAGCGCGAAAGTACGCCGAGCTGAAAGCCCGCTGTGTCGTAGCGGCGGCCTGCTCTCGCTTGGAAGCTACAACCACCGCCGTGGGCTGCCCGCTGACTACTTCCACCGCGAAGCTCGGCCCCGATAAGGCGACGACCGTTGCGCCCGGGACCTCCTGCTCCGCAACCTCTGTCATGAGACACAGCGTCCCGTTCTCAATTCCCTTGGTAGCGACCACGAGTGGTGCTCCGCGCGGCAAGGAGCCGGCCGCCGAATTCACGATCCTGCGCAACACGTGCGACGGGGTCGCGAGCGTCACCAGCTCCGCTCCGTCTACCGCTCGACCGATGTCGCCGACCGCCTCGAGCGATGGTGAAAGTGGGTGACCACCGAGAAACCGCACGTTCTCGTGCTTTCGGTTGATGGTCTCGACCACGTCGGGCTCGTAGGCCCAAAGCTTCACTTCGTGCCCGTTGCGCGCCAGAAGATCCGCCAGTGCGGTGCCCCACGCACCGGCTCCGACCACCGCGCAACGCATTAGGGCTCGCGTTCCTTTTTTACGAACCGATGCTCTTCACCGCGGCGCAGGCGTCCGATATTGGCGCGATGCGTCCAGAACACGAACGCCGCGACGATCACGCTGGCGATGAAAACCGGTGACTGCGGATCACGGTACCACGCCACAATTGCGATGGGAAGGACAGCCGCGCCGAGAAGAGAGGCGAGGCTGACGTATCTCGTGAAGTAGAACGTAGCGATCCACACTGCCTCGGAGACCAGCATTGGGACGAACGCGAGCGCCAGGAACACACCGCTAGCAGTCGCCACTCCCTTCCCCCCACCCTTGCCGAGGAGGAAAATGGGTTTGACGTGACCGGCTATCGCCGCGACGCCGTATACGAGCGCCCACAGCTCGGGTCTTAGTGTCTCGGTGTAAATCGGCAGGAAGTAGACCGGGAGAAAACCCTTCAGAAGATCGGCAATGAATACGACGGCGCCCGTCTTTGCGCCCAGGACACGCACGACGTTCGTCGCTCCGAGGTTGCCGGAGCCGTGCTTGCGGAGGTCGACGCCACGCAGTTTGCCGGCGATGTACGCCGACGGTATGGAGCCGGCCAGGTAGGAGATGATGAGGCCGACAACCGGCGCCATCTACGCGGATTTCCGGCGCATGATGATGCGTAAGGGATTGCCGCGAAATCCCCACGCCTCGCGGAAGCCATTGTGCAGATATCGCACGTAGTGCTCCTGAACGAGATCGGGATTGTTCCCGAACACGGCGATCACGGGCGGCGCGGTCTCCACCTGCGT
>DASWGL010000111.1:0-3947 GCA_036393735.1 Gemmatimonadaceae bacterium
GATTTGCTCGTAGTGTCAGCGGCGCGATCGTACATCGCGACTACTTCGTCGGCGAACTGAAACTTCATTCCGATGAAATCGATCCGGCGCGCTCCGACCTTCATCGCCTCGATCGCATCGCGCTCGCGCGTGATTTTGGGATCGGCCTGGGCTATGAAGACCAGCGCGGACTCGGCGAGAATGCGAAGGTCGTGAGTGTACGGCCTGATGCGCTGCGCCATGCTACGCCCTTCGTCGGTCCATGGATCGAGCCAGAACAAGTAGTCGCTCGCATCACCGACATTTGCGTTCCCTAACAACGCGTGGGCGGCTGACAGCCGTCGCTGTGCCTCGTCTATCTTGCCGCTCAGGTCGCCGTGAAAAACTCGCCCATAACTCAACGCAAACGCATCGATGCTGCTCTCCCCTGCCTGCCACCCCGCGGCTGCTCCAAACAGATCGCCGTACCAGGTTTGATTGAACAGAGCCTCGCCGTCGTCATCCCATGACGTGTTGATCATTCCAGTGGCGCCGAGCCGCTGCCCATCGCGCACAAATCGCTGGATGTTGACGAGTGCTACGGCGTTGTTGGGATAGACGCGATTCCAGCTGCTCACGCCGGGAGCGACCCATGTCTCCATTCCCACATTGCGAAACGGGGCGATGAATCGCACGTACGACGTATCTGCGCCATATGTCCACGGGACGGCGATCAGGTCTTTCGGAATAGTATTCACCAGCTCGGGTGAGCTCAGCGCGACGTCGCCCCAGAACAGGAATTTCTTTCCGCTCGGCCGAAGTGCGTCCGCGATCTGCTTCAGGAAATCGAGATAGACGGCGCCGATTCCCACGCTCTTCACCCTGTCCGCGGTTTGCCCGCGCCCGAGCTCGAACGTTTCGTCCGCGCCGAGGTGGACGAAACGGCTGGGAAAGAGCGTGTTGATTTCGGCGAACATCTGCTTGATCAGAGGAAGCGAGCCCGGCTGTCCGGGCGCGAGCACATGTCCGTGCGACGTCTCTCCAAGGGGCGAATAGATCTCGTATTTCAGCACATGGTGCAGGTGGCCGAATGCTTCCTGCTCCGGAATGATGTCGACGTGATAGTTGGCCGCGTATGTTACGAGCTCTTTTACGTCAGCGTGGCTCAGCGCCCCGCCCGGTGGCGCGATCAACGGATTCGAGTCATAGGCGAGCGTGTGCTCGAAGTACGGCGAGAACACGTTGACTTTGTACGCGGCGAGCGTACGGATCTGTTTTTTCTGGAAGTCGAGCGTCGGCACCGGGCCACGCGAGAGATCGTCGTGGAATCCACGGTAGCGCATCGCCGGCCAGTCGCGAATCGTCGCACGATAGAGCCTGGCTTGATCGCCGTCGCCGCTCAGAATCTGCTTCACCGTCTGCACGCCGTAGAACACGCCGGCCGAAGTCGTGCCGATGACCACGATGTGGTTGCCGTCGGGGGTAATGACGTAACCTTCGTCCTTCATCGCCGGATCGAGCTTGAGCGAATGGCGCCGCAGCACGCTCTGGGCAGTGGAAGCATCGGCGCGGAGGAGCACCACGCGGGGACCTGGCCCAGTCTCGCCAGTGACGACGCGAATCCCGCGATCTTTCAGTGCATTCGTGAGATCCAAAGCCGCAAATCGATCTTCAGCGTTCGCCGGTCGGGCGACGGTGATCCCGTTTGGCACCGACACCGACCCTTCCAGCTGCATCTCCCGCGGCTGGGGAATGAGGCGGAGATCCGTTTGGGCCGCTGAGGGCGTAGCCACGAGGACGGAGAGAAGGAAGAGAACGGGCGTAGATTTCATTTTACCAGTGGTGGAAGATTGATCCGGAGTGCCCGAGAAAATATGGGACACTTCAAGCGCCCGCACGTCGCTTGGGCCCAGCCCGCTTGCCCGTACCCGACGGTACGTGGGGGTGAGGCGCGGCAAATCCGATCAGTTCGTCCATTCTCGCAATGAACAGCTTCAGAATCGGCGAGGTGTTTGCCTTGCTGTAACCAACGGCCAAATCGATCGTTGGCGCTTCACCCTCCAACGGCCGGCTGACCACGGACGACGGCAGCAGATCTTTCGCATAGGCGGGCATGAGCGCCAACCCGCCGGTGGACGCAACGAGCGACACCGCCATCGCGATGTTGTCCACCCCGTGATCCATTTTGATAGCGAGCCCGGAGCGTCGTATATACTCCTCCGTCACGGCGCGCAGAACTGTCGCTTTTTTCGAACCGCCGATGAAGATCTCGCCGAGGAATTCCCGCGGGTGAATCGCCTTGCGGCGGGCAAGGCGATGGTCGCTCGGCATCAGGACGATGAGCGGCTCGTGGTCCACGACCTCGTAGGTCAGATCGAAGCCCGGCTGGGTGCGCATGAAAGCGACGTCGAGGCGCTCCCGGACAAGCGCCTCGGCGAGGTCCGGTGAATAGTCGCTCGTGATCGTCACCTGAATGTTTTTCAGCTCGTCGCGCAGAACGTGCATGGCCCGCGGCAGCCAGTTCATCTCGTGACCCGATTGGAAGCCGATGGCGAAAATTGTTTTTCCGGGCTGCGCGGCCCTGTGCGCTGCTTCGACGGCGGCATCGACTTGAGTCAGCGCCAGCCGGGCGTGATCGAGAAAAGCCTTGCCTGCCGCAGTCAATTCGATGCCGCGTACGCTGCGGGTCATCAACTCCGCACCAACCTCGCGCTCGAGATCGCGGATTTGGCGACTGAGTGAAGGCTGCGCGGTGTGCAGCCTTTCTTCGGCCGCTAGCGTCAGGCTCCCCTCCTCAGCGACAGCAATGAAATAACGAAGGTGTCGCAGTTCCATGACCCTCTCATGCCTCCGAGGCATGAGCGCCAACTTACAAAGTATTTTTCCGGGACGCCAGGATGATCTAGGATTACGACTAGGGGAAATGATTTTCACTTCCCGCATCGAGCTTCCGCCGCGAGCGGAGGCCATATCCTGGAGGACTGGATCAATGAGCGCTCAAGTTGTCTTGATCACCGGTGCGTTGACCGGCATCGGGCGCGCCGCGGCCGTCGCCTTCGCGAAGAAAGGCGCGAAGGTGGTTGTCGCCGGTCGGCGCAAGGAAGCGGGCACGGAGCTCGTCGAGGAGCTCCGCTCCCTGGGCACGGAGGCGGAATTCGTCAACGCCGACGTCCGGAAGGAGGATGACGTTCGCGCTATGGTTGATAAAACCATCGCCCGGTTTGGGCACCTCGACGTCGCGGTGAACAACGCCGCCACCGAAGGCGAGGTCGGCCCGATCACAGATCAGACCGCAGAAAGCTTTGCCGCGACCTTCGACACCAACGTTCTCGGCGTGGTGCTGAGCATGAAGCACGAAGTGCGCGCCATGCAGGCCCAGGGGAGTGGCATCATCAATATCTCCTCGACCTACGCACACATGGGGGCGGCCGGAGCCTCGATGTACGTCGGCGCCAAGCACGCCGTGGAAGGTATCACGAAGTCGGTGGCGCTCGAGGTCGCGAAGTCTGGAATTCGGGTGAACGCCGTTGCGCCTGGCCCCACGGACACCGGTATGCTGACGCGCTTCACCGGCACGGCGAAAAACAAGGCGGCATTGGTGACGACGGTACCGATGGGTCGCCTCGGTCTGTCGGAAGAGGTCGCCGACGGCATCGTCTTCATCGCATCCGACGGAGCGAGATTCGTAACGGGTCACGTCCTCAACGTCGACGGCGGCAAGAGCGCCGACTGAATGACCCGGCACACTCACCGAACAGGGAGGAGACAATGAAGGTCGTCGACAATTACAAAATGGCCATCGAGAACGGGGACGAGGCTTTATTGAAGGAGGTTTTTGCTCCTCAAATCCGCTTCGACGCCCCGAGCGGAGAAAGCTCGCTTCACCCAGTGGACACGGCATCTCACATCATGAGTCAGGTGGCCAAAGTGGTCCCTGGCATAAAAAATATTTTGACCGCTGATGCCGGAAGCAATTCATACCTCCTTGC
>DASWGL010000112.1:0-21884 GCA_036393735.1 Gemmatimonadaceae bacterium
CGCGACTGCGTGGCGCGGCACGGCGCATTCTCGAGCGCACCGTGTCATACCTCAACTCCCCGCTCGGCGAGAAGCCGTGGATGCGCGTTGGAAACACTCACGTGCTCGCCCCGGAATCGGCGCCGCCATCGATCTACACCCTGACGATGCTCGCCTATATGCCAATCTTTCGGCACGAACACTTCAGCGGCGTCGAGCGCATCTATGATTGGATCACGCAACCGCTGCCGCGCCAGGAAACACTGCAGCTCTTCGGAAAGAAAATGGTGGCGCAGCCCCATCTCATCATGGGTGACGTCCTGCCCCACCGAAACGCGGTAGAGGCGGATGTACCGTTTGCGCTGTTGTGGCTCGAGACGATGGCACGTCTCAACTTCCTGCGCCGCAACGATGGTTGGATGAAGCTCTACGAGAGATTTGTCGACGATCGGGACCGCAACGGGGTGTGGCATCCGCACAAGGGAATGGAGCGGCCGACGACGACGAATCAGTGGGCGTGGTCTACTTTCCCTCTCGACGACGGCGCGTCCCAGGAATCGAAATGGGCGGATGTCACGTTCCGCATCGGGCTCATCGGAAAACTTCTCGGCCGGGAAATCGAATTAATCTGATCTGATGCCCGGATCCAGTCGCCGGCGCAATCTCACTCCCGGCGAGATGTTCCCAGCCGGTGACCCGGCCTATCGCGTGAGTTTTCCGCGGCTTCGCTCTGGAATCAGGATTCGCGTAGTGGAGCGTGGCGATCCGTCCTGGCCGCCGGTGGTGCTTGTACACGGCTGGGGCTGCAGCGTCTATGTGTTTCGCTACAACATGCCGGCGCTGGCCGAAGCGGGATTTCGCTCGATTGCCGTTGACCTCAAGGGACACGGATTGTCCGACAAGCCGGTCGCGTCCGACGAGTACACGATCGACTCGCTGATCGAGCATCTGCGGGACATTCTGGACGCACTGGGGCTCGAGCGTCCCGCACTCGCCGGCCATTCGCTTGGTGGATCCCTGATCTACCATTTCGCATCGCGATATCCCGAGCGGGCGCGGTGTCTAGGCATGTTCTCACCCGTCGGGCTCAAAGGCGTGCCGCTGATGCGGCTCTACCGATTTCTCACGCCCGCCGCGCTGATGCCGATACTTCGCCAGATAAAGCCGCGGGTGGTCGTGAAGCGTGCACTCAAGAGGGTCTACGGAAAGCGCGGACATTTTACAAAGCGCGATGTCGAGGAGTACCTCGCTCCGTCGCAGTTCCCGGAATACGCGCTCGCCATGCGCGAGCTACTTCACAGCTACGACTGGAACGCGGCGGATCACCGGCAGCTCGCCACGGTCAACCTGCCTGCCGTCGGCGTTTGGGGCAGTCTGGATCACATGATGCCCGATGATGGGATGGGGATCTTCGTCTCGCTCGTTCCGCAGATCGTTCTGCGCGCGATTCCCGATGCGGGCCACGTCATCGCGGAAGAGACGCCCGAGGAAGTGAATGAGGCGTTGATCGGCCTTCTTCGCCGCGCGAGTGTCTAACTGGAAACTGCAACTGAACGGGTGCCAGACCTCAGTAGCGTAGTTCCGAGCGATTAGTTCACGACGCCCGGACTTACCTCAGTGGCATTAAGGGACAGGCAGTTGCTTGTGCTGCGATCAGCGGTAGGAAAGTCAGGGCGTAGTGAACTATCGAACTGGCATCTCTGCCACTGACGTCTGGCACCCGTTCTGTTGCAGTTCCGTCGATGCCATTCACCCTATGGGTATATTAGAACTAAATGATTGAAACGATCCCTGAGGCCACCTTCTCATTTGAGGAGCTGGACCTCGCCCCCGAAGTCCTCCACGCGGTCCGTGATGCAGGGTACACCCACCCCACGCCGATCCAGCAACAGGCGATTCCGCTTGCGCTGGCGGGCCGGGATCTGATCGGTCTCGCCCAGACCGGAACCGGAAAGACCGCCGGCTTCACTCTCCCCATCGTTCACAATCTGATCAGCGCTCCGCTCACCGGGACGAACGGGGAGCCCGTTCACCGCGTTCGCGTTTTGATTCTCACTCCGACGCGCGAGCTCGCCGCACAGGTGGAGGAGAGCTTCCGGAAGTACGGCAAGTACACTGATCTGCGCGTCGTCCCGATCTTCGGCGGAGTTGGCATCGAGCCTCAGTCGAAGACGCTGCTGCGCGGAGTGGATGTGGTGGTTGCGACTCCCGGCCGCCTGCTCGATCACATGGAACGACAGAACGTCTCCTTTGACGATCTCGAGGTCCTGGTTCTCGACGAGGCCGATCGCATGCTCGACATGGGATTCGCGCCGCAGCTCAATCGGATCGTGGCCGAGATCCCGCCCTACCGGCAGACGCTTCTGTTCAGTGCGACAATGCCGCCTGAAGTTGAAGCACTCGCGCGAAAGTATCTGAGAAAACCGGTTGTCGTTCAGGTCGGACGCCGATCAGAAGCGGCCAGCACCGTGACGCACGCGGTCTACCCGGTGCCGCGCGACCGAAAGAGCACGTTACTGGTCGAGCTATTGAAGAAGGCGGAGATGGATTCGGTTCTCATTTTCACCCGCACCAAGCATGGCGCGGACCGCGTCGTCAGACACCTCGAGGATGCGGGAATCGCGGCGACAGCGATGCACGCCGATAAATCGCAGGGGGAGCGCACTCGCGCCCTCGAGGATTTCAAGTCGGGCAAGATCCGCGTGCTGGTGGCCACGGACATAGCCCAGCGGGGGCTCGATGTTTCCGGCATCAGCCACGTCATCAACTACGATGTTCCACAGCAGCCGGAAGATTACGTGCACCGCATTGGGCGCACCGGGCGTGCGGCCGCCACCGGGGACGCGTACACATTCATGTCGCCCGACGAGATCGCGATGGTACGCACCATCGAGCGCATGATCGGTCAGCAGATTCCGCGCATTTCAGTTCCGGGCTACGATTTCGGAACGACATCGGATACGCCAGTTCCAGTTGCATCCGAGTCGGATCCCGTGGACATTATGCCGGCGCCGTCAATCAGTGCCGCAGGCGACCCAGTCGCGACACAAAAACGGTATCGACGAACGAGCTCCGTAGCACGTAGACGCTGAGGTTAGCGGCACCGTAGCCCATGCCCGTCGCCGAGTAAGACATCCGCACACGAGTCGCCGAGAGCCGAACTCCGTGATCCTTGCCTATTTCCCGCTTCCGAAGCGTGTCGACTCCAACGCTGACGTAGATCGCCTGATTGACGGTGTCGATATCGACTGTCGTCTGCGCGGACCGAGCGATCGCAATGTGTCGGGCACCGCTGAACAGCGATTCGATCTCCAGCACCGCACCGCGAACGTGGACGCTGTCGAGCAGTTTGCCGACCGATGGCATGGCGATGGCGGAGATCACGCCCAGAATGCAGATCGTGACAGTGAGCTCGACGATGGTGAACGCGTGTCGCATCGGTGACTATCCTTCCGCCAGGTTGGCTGCTTAGATACCATATGATGAAAGAACGCTACCCAGCTATCCCGAATCATCCGAACGTATTCATCCGGTTCCTGCTTAAAATGAAAGGCAGATCCTTCATGGGCGCCGCCGCCAGCGCGCTCATGATTGCTTGCACCCCGCCGCCGGCGACGTCGAGGATTCCCTCGACCGAGATTCCGCAGCCCAATCCGCCGCTCGTTCTTCCTCCATTCCAGATGGACACGAGCCGGTCCGTCGATCGCGTTCCACCATTTCAGCAAACGCCGTTGATTGCCTGGGGTTCCCCGCCCGACGGAGTTGCGCATCTCGAGCGAGTGCGGACGTACGATCTTCAACACCAGGTGACGACCGTCCGCTTCGACTGGTCGCGTCTAGCGGTTGTTGGAACCACGACGCTGACGATCGAGGGACTCCCTGACGCTCGGCCGCTCCCGGATATCGTGATCGATGCCGGGGATATGACATTCAAGAGCGTCGCTGCCGGAACTACCCCGCTGAAATACGATTATGATGGGGGCGCGCTCACGGTGCATCTCGCAACGCCATTGCGCTCCGCCCAGAAGACATCGATCACGATCGATTACGATGGCGTCAACCGGTCAAAGGGCGTCTATTTCAGGCCAGCCAAGCACATCGTTTGGACGCAGGGTGAGACCGAAGACACTCACTACTGGGTTCCCACGTACGACTTCCCGAACGACAAAACGACGTGGGAGTTCTACATCTGGACCGCGAAGGACGAGCGCGCTCTCTCCAACGGTCGACTGGCGGGTTCTCGTGCCGCCGGCGACAGCATCGAGTGGCATTGGATTCTCGACAAGCCCGCATCGACCTACCTGATGACGGCGGTCGTCGGCAAATACACGGTGCTGAAAGACAATCCCTGGCGCAATGTGCCGATTGGCTACTGGACGTATCCCGATTCGGTTGACGCCGCGTGGCGGGGATTTGCCAAGACGCCGCGGGCGGTCGATGTATTCTCTCGAAAAACCGGCTACCCGTATGCGTGGAATAAGTACGACCAGATCGTGATTCCGGAATTCCAGTACGGCGGAATGGAGAACGTCACCGCGACATCGCAAAACGATGCCGAGATCCTCCACCCTGCCTGGTCTGAGCCGCAGGCCAATTCGGTAGGACTCATGGCGCACGAGCTCGGACACCAGTGGTACGGAGATCTCCTGACCACCCGTGACTGGGCGGACGTCTGGCTCAACGAAGGATTCGCCACGTTCATGGAGCAGATCTTCCGCGAGGAGGATCTCGGAATCGACGAAGGCGCTATCGATCGCTTCGGTGCCCAGGAGCAGGCACTCGAAGCCGATCGTCGCGCGCGGCGACCGATCGTGTGGGGCAAATGGGTCAACGATCCGATCGAGGTGTTCTTCACCGGACACATCTATCAGAAAGGTGCGACCGTCCTCCAGATGCTTCGCCACCAACTCGGCGATGAGCTCTTCTGGAAGGCGATGAACCACTACACCACGGCGAACGCATTTGGAAATGTCGTCACCGACGATCTGCGCAAAGGGTTCGAGGAAACGACCGGCAAGGATTACAAGCCGTTCTTCGACCAATGGGTATATGGAGCCGGCTTCCCCGTGTTTCAGGTCTCGTCGTTGTATGATCGCGCTGCTCGCCGGCTCGTCATCAGCGCGAGAGAAGTACAGCCTCGCGACAGTCTCACCGGCTTCTTCGATGTCGACGTCGATGTCGAGGCGCGCACCGACAGCGGTGTCGTCCGCTTCGTCGTCCCGGTTCGGAATGGAACGGGAGAAGCCGGAACGAATCTCAAAGCGCCGCCCCGGTCAATTCGGTGGGACAAGGGAAACTGGATTCTCGATCTCACGGATTTCCCGCGTTCCACGGCGATGCTGCGCTACCAGCTCGTCTATGACGACGACGTGCTGGGACGGATCGAGGCAGTCGATAACCTGGCGCAGCGGCCCGCTGACCAGGCGGCGCTCAATGCACTCATCGGTTCGACCCGCAACGATAAATTCTGGGCGGTACGTGCTCGTGCGGTAGATGCGATCGGTATCTGGGGAAGTGATTCGAGCCGGGCCACAATCGCGCCGATGCGCAGCGTTGCCGCGGCTCTCGTGGCCGCGAGTCGCGATCCAGATGCTCGTGTCCGTCAGGAAGCCGTGACGGCGCTCGGACGCCTGACGCTGAGTGGAACCACCGCCCGGGATGTGAACGTGCGTCTCCGCGTCGTCGCGCGCATGGATCCGAGTCTCATCGTCCGCGGTGCTGCCCTCGGATCGGACATTCGCCTCGAGAAAAACGCGGCTCTTCCACTCGCGAAGCAGATGATGACATCAGAGGTCTGGCAGAACGTGATCCGCACACCGGCAATCAATGCGCTGAAAGCTGTCGGAACGCCGGAAGCCCTTCAGCTGGTGCAGCAATTCGCGCCGACGGCTCAATAGAGCCCAACACCCACGACGGACCAATGAAGATCAGTATCGAATACTGCGTTGTTTGAAACTACCAGCCGCGAGCCGCCAGTTTGGCGGCTGAGATTCGCCAGCGCTTCCCCGATGCGGAAATCCAGATGATTCCCTCGAGGGGAGGCCGGTTCGAGATCATCGCTGATGGAAAGCCGATTTACGAGAAATCGGAAACCGGGCGGCACGCAAAACCGGGCGAAGTCCTATCACTTCTAGAAGAGAAATCCTGAAATCACGTATTGACGGCGCGGGCTACCGGTATTTCGTTCGGGGACTGAGGACGCACCGGAGTGCTGCTTTTGCCTCCTGAAAACAATGGCCGGGAGGGCTGCGCCAAATGTGTATCAATCTCTCGCCCTCCCGTCCCTTCGAGAGGACACCAGGGCCTAGCCTGACTCGGCTGGACGGACGTAAATTCTGTGGGCATAATGACTTAGCCCAATTGACTGGGTATGGCACCCCACGTGCACCCCATTACGCCATGATTCCCCGTTCCAGCTCTGTCTCAGTCGCCTTCTTATTGCGGTTCGCGATGCCCGCTGTGTTGGGACTCATCGTCTCAGCAGGAGTCGCGGAAGCGCAGCGACCCGTTCCGGTGAAGCCCCAGGCGCCTGCGACACAGCAATCGCAGTCACTTCGGGAGCAGATCGTGCCGCCCGGGTTCTTTCCGCCAGCTGGTATGTGCCGCGTTTGGATCAACGGCGTGCCGGCGGGGCAGCAACCGGCACCAACCGATTGTGCGTCGGCGGTGAGAAACCGTCCCGCCAATGGCAGGGTTCTCTTCGGAGACGATCCGCCAAAGACCAAGAAAGGAAAATCCGACAAGAGCAAGTCCAGCACAACGGACCAGCTTGTCGATCTAATTACTCGGAGGATTTCAAAATGAAGGCAGTCATCATCACACTAGCGCTCGCGGGGCTCGCTTCGACCGCACCGGTCGATGCCCAGATACTGGGCACGCGCCTACCGACGCCGGTTACCAATACCAGCGCCAGGATCGATGGGTCGTGGCGAGTAGTCGGTCGCGATGGCAACGGAAGCACGATCTACGAGCGCCGTACTACTGACAGGAACGGCAACATCATAGTTCAGCGTGCGCGACGCGATGCCTCCGGCAACATGTCGATCATCAGCACCAACACGATCGGCAACAGCGGCAATCGTGGCAACAATTGCGCTTATACCCAGAGCACCAACACCGTCGGCGACATCATATTCGGTCGCACCAACACCAATGTGAACTGCGACGACGTCGGTAACCGTATCGACGGCGGCTGGTATCAGGTCGGCCGGGGCCGCGACAACAACTCGATTTACGAGCGCCGCGTCCGCGATGCGAATGGCAACCTGGTGATCCAGCGCGCCCGTCGTAATCCGAACGGCACCTTCACGATCCTCAACACCCACCGCTACAACGACGCCAACGACAAACAATGGCGGAAGGAGCAAAAGCGGCGGGAGAAGGAACTGAGGAAAGAGCAGAAGGAAGAGGACAAGCAGTGGAAGAAGTCGCAGCACGATGATGACGACGACAATCGCGGGGTCGTCTTGAATGGCGACGATCGCTCTCGCGTCGCCGGCAACGTGGAAGCGAAGGGCAACGGACATGGAAAAGGCAATGGCAAGGGCAAGCACAAGGGCAACGACTAACCCTATCTCCTCAGATAGCGACGGCCCCGGGCGAGTAAAATCTCCCGGGGCCGTTTCGCATCGGGAGCGATGTATGCAACTTGCACGGTGAATGCAGCGCACCGTCACCGACAGATATCTCCCGCCCGACCACGCCGCCTACGTCGCGGCCGAGCCGCCGACGGGCCGGCTGATCGTAATTGCCCCCACTCGCGCCGCTTGCGAGACAATTGAGCTAGCGCTCGGCCTGCGAATCCCGACGACCCTCGAGAAACAGCACGGATCGGAGATCCGCGATCTCGCCGCCGCCGGAAAGGGTTTTGGGATCGTCGCCGGCACAGGCACTGGTAAGACACTCTCCATTCGCCCGATCGCGGAGACGATTCTCGGCACGGACGCTTTGAAAGTAGGGGTCGTGAACCGCGAACGCGAAGCGACACCGGAGACGCCAAGCTGGAACGTGATCGTGGTCACGACCGGAATCGCACGCCGCTGGTTCCAGGACGGAGACATACTTCCCACCGATACGCTGGTCGTGGACGAAATCCATCAGACATCAGCGGAGCTCGAGCTCTGTCTCGCTCTCGGAAAGAGAGTCGGGTGTCGGTTCATCTGGCTGTCCGCGACGGTCGATCCGTCGTTCTACGCGCGTTACCTCAACGCCGCGGCCGTGCTGGAAACGTCGGCGTTCGATCCATCGAAGGCGGCTGATGTAAAGATCGTCCGCAAGGATCCGCGGACATTTCTCGACGACCGGTTTCTGCAGCAGGTCGTGAAGGAGCGTCGCGGGGTCGGGATGTTCCTTCCGACGCGAGCGGGCGTCGAGGAGGCGGCGGGGGTGGTGGGCGAGCGCTTCCCGCGGATCAACAGCGCGTTCTATCACGGCGGCGAGCCAATCAGGATACTCCGCCCGTTTCTCGAGGGCGAAGAGAAGAAACCGTATTTCCTGGCGATGACGGCAGCGGGGCAGAGCGCGCTCAATGTTCAAGGTCTCGACACGGTTGTCATCGATGACACTCGCTTCAGCAACGTCATCGAGCGCGGCAAAAACGTCCTCACCCGGCTTCACCTCGGCGCCAACGAGATTCTGCAGATGGCTGGCCGCGTCCATGGTCGCGTCGCCGGCGGAAGGGTGTTCATACTTTCCGATCGCGACATTCAATTCTCTTCGCTCAGACCGACCGCACCCGAGTTCCAGCTGGCGGGAGATTCGGAGCGCGTCGCGATGACGTGCGCGGACCTTGGCGTCGCCGCGGACCAGCTCGATCTGCCTGTCCCGCTCGATCGCGTCGCCTATCGCAAAGCCGTGACGCTGCTCGAGCAGCGGGGCATTATCGAGAACGGAAGGCTCTCGCGTTACGGAAAATCCGTCGAAGCGATGCCGGTGGATCGACCGTGGGCGGAGCTGCTGGTCAACGCCGACGACGAGCTCGTTCCGTACCTGGCGGTGATGAGCTCGATCGAATCGCTCCACCGAATGACGCGTGAAGAACGCGATCTCTCCGGAGTCACAGTGCCGGGCAGCGATCATCTCACTGCGTACAACCTTTACGCCGAGGCATTCTCGCATTGTGGGTACATCGGCGAGGTGTACGGCTTGCCGCGCCATCTTTTCGATGAGAGCATCGAAAGCTGGGCCGAGCAACGCGGGGTGCTGGTGAAAGCGATCGAGGACGCGGCGCTCGCGACCGCGAGCGTCTATCGCGCGGTCGGCATGGAGCTGCCGACGAAAATGGTGAATGCACGCGATCACATCTATAGGAAATTCACGGAGCTGCTCGCGCAATACATGCCTTTCGATCTCGCCATCGACGAGCACACCGCCGACGGAACCGAGGCGCGTGTCTCCAAGACGAGTGTGGCGGGCAGTTGGGGGGCGATTGCGGGCGACCTTCGCTACTTCGCCGATCGATCCGGCATTCCCCGCGCTGCGATCGAAGGCACCCAGATCCCGATGGAGCTGATCCGACGGTACGCGACGCGCGGGAAGGTCGAAGTGGTTTACGATCCGCGCCGAAAGCACGGCCCGCTCATGCTGAAGCGAAGCGTGGAGTATTTCGGCTTCGAGCTCGAGAGCGAGGTGGAGACGCTGGAAGATTTTCCACGAGACTTGGCGAAGGAAGCACGGCACGCGCTTGCGGAAGCGTTGGCTCGCGGGGAAGCCCGACACTTTGCGGTGAAAAAAAACCGCGAAGCGATCGAGGAGATCCGCGAAGCCTACAAGCGCTCTGGCGGCGAGACGAAGCGTCTTGGCTTGCCAGAGCTCATCGCATTGTACGAAGAGCAACTGGCTGGTGTCAGCTCAATGGATGACTTCGGATCAGCCAGGCTTGCGGTGGACGTGGACAAATTCGTTCCGATCGATGTCCGAGAGCGACTCGAGCGTTTGCCGGACCATGTCATGATCCGTGATCGCGAGGTCGAGATCGACTACGACGTGGAGGATCGTGATGGCAAGCGTCGCGGCGTGGCCCGACTTCGTCTTCCGGAAAAGATCGCGCGCACGCTCACGCACGCCGAAATTCCCGAGCTCGATCGTCCGGTGCGATTCGTAGTGCTCCGCGGTCAGCGAGGCGCGGTGCGCGCGGAAACGCTCGACGATCTCCAGGAGCGTCTCAAGCAGCCGTGGTCGCCGGACGAAGTCGAAGAAACGCAGGACGATCGGAGCATGTTATCGCGCGCCGAGAGCGAGGTGCGGCGGATAGCGGGTGAGTTTCGGCGGCATCGAAGAGGTGGCGATCACCGGCATGGGGCGCGACGCGGATCGCGTGGGGGTCCACGCGCGCGTGAAAGCGGACGCGGCGGCTCCAACGAGGGCGGACACGCTCGCGGTCCCAGCCGAAGCTCGGATCCCAGGCGCCGCCGTCGTGGACGGTAGTAGCGCCGCGCACTGGCGCCGCCTGCTCTCACTCGTATAATCCGCGCATGCCAGCACAACACTTCGCCCAGCATTTCAGCGAGCATCAGAAAGTCATCGATGCTTGCATCGCTTCGCTCCAGCCCGCGTCTGACTCGGCTGCGGAAGCCATCATCTCGTGCTTGGCGCGCGGCGGGAAGATTCTCGCCTTCGGGAACGGAGGCAGTGCGACCCAAGCCAGCCATCTCGTCGAAGAGTTGATTGGCCGCTTCAAGGAGACGCGAAGGCCTCTGCCCGCGATCTCGTTGGTTGGTGACGCTGGCGTCGTCACCTGCATCGCCAACGACTTTGGCTACGGCGCCGTGTTCGAGCGCCAAGTCGAGGGACTGGCGGTAATGGGTGATGTTGTCGTCGGAATCACGACGAGCGGACGTTCCGAGAACGTGCTGCGCGGACTCAAAGCCGCGGAGGACAAAGGCGCGGTTACGATCGCGCTATGCGGGAAGCACGGGCTGAAGGGTGGCGACGCAGATCATGTCGTCGCCGTGCCGAGCGAAGAAGGAGCCTACATCCAGGAAGTGCATCTCATGCTGATTCATGCGTGGTGCATCGCTATCGAGGCGACAATCAAAGCGGGCGGACTCTAAGCGCTACACCAGGCTGAGTCGCGGTCTCTCCTCGGGGAACGCGAGCGCGTCCTCGCGGTAGGAAAGCCAACCTGTCGTCTCGTTGGCGACTAGCTCCACCTCGGTTCCAAGCGGGAGGGTGAGATTCGGGACCTCGTGGCCGGCCGGGAAGTCCATGAGGATCGGCACCTCGAGATCAGAGACGAGGTCGAGGAGGAAATCCTCGAACTCATCCTCTTCCGACCGATCGAGCGAGAGTTGGCCGAATACGATGCCTCGGAGGTTGCGCAGCAGTCCCGCTGCGCGAAGGTGCAGGAGCCGCTCGTCGGCAACGGACATCGGATCGCGAGTCTCTTCGAGGAAAAGAATCGCGTCCCGCGTATCGATCTCGTACGGAGTGCCAATCGTCTGCTGCACCAGGGAAAGATTTCCGCCGGTAAGTCGACCGACGGCCCTGCCCGACCTCACCGCACGCGCGTTTTCGCGTCCGAGCTCAGTCTCGGGGCGTGGTGTGGTAAGCGCGGTCAGAAGAGAGCGCGCGGAGGGATCGGCCCCGCCCGGAAAAAGATCGTCGAGCGTAGGACCATGGAAGACGCGCAATTGCGCTCGGCGCATTAGCCATAGATGCAGCGCCGTGATGTCCGAGTATCCCACGAACGCCTTGGGATTCCGGCGGAACACGTCGGGGTCGAGATAAGGGAGTAGTCTCACCGCTCCGTATCCCCCGGTTCCCGCGATGACCGCCTTCACGTCGGGATTCTGCCAGATGCCCATCAGGTTTTCAGCGCGCCGCTCATCCTCACGTTGCTGGAAGCGGCGGAACCGGCCGATCTCGTCACAGAGGATGACTTTGTAACCTGCCTCCTCTATTGCGCTCGCTCCGCGGAGAAGCCACCCCTGCTGCGCGGCGTACGACGGAGCAACCACGCCGATGGTATCGCCTTTGACGAGCGGCGCGGGTCGAATGAGACTCGACGGCCGCGTGATGGCGGGAATGAATGGAATCGATGGCGCGCTTTCGACCGGCGCCATTGTTTGTTCGGCGGGATACGCTCCGAATGACTCGGTCATCGTCGTTTATCGAAGCGCATTAACGGTAGGTCACTGCTAGATTGAGGGTATGTCTGATACGTCGGTGAAGGGGCCGGGTCCGGGCGGGACCGCAACTCCCACCCATGGGAATATGCAGACCAGCACCCCAAACGGAACTGGGGCACCAACGTACTTTCGGAAAGGTTTCGGGTTGAAATCCGAGATCCAGTCCGAACTGGATTCCGACTATACTGGCCACTTGGTAGACCTGCTCAAGGACCGGGAATATTCCCTGACAGTCGGCGATGTAACCATCCGTTTAGCGAAGGAGTTTGGCTTCTGCTACGGAGTCGAGCGCGCGGTCGACTATGCCTATCAGGCCAGAAAGAAGTTCCCGGATCGTACCATCTATCTGGCGGGTGAAATCATCCATAACCCGCACGTGAACTCCAAACTCCAGGCGATGGGGATCACCTTCCTCATGCCCGTTAATGGGCACATCGATTTCAGCGGAGTGAAGGCCGAGGATGTGGTCATTCTTCCGGCATTCGGAGTGACGATCAGGGATTTCGAGGTCCTCCGCCAGATCGGATGCGTGATGGTCGACACGACCTGCGGCTCTGTGCTCAACGTCTGGAAGCGGGTCGAGAGTTACGCGCGCGATGGACTCACTTCGCTCATTCATGGCAAGCATTACCATGAAGAGACGCGCGCGACAGCGTCGCAGGCGGAGAAGTACGAAGGCGGCCAGTACTTCATTGTCCGAAACATGGAAGAGGCGCAGATGGTCTGCGATTTCATGGAAGGTCGTCTGAGCGCATCGGCTCTAATGGAACGCTTTGCGCAAGCGGCGTCTCCCAGTTTCGATCCCGCGCGCGACCTCCGGCGCATCGGCGTTGCGAATCAGACCACGATGCTGGCCCGCGAGTCCCTCGCGATCGGCGAGCTGGTCGGACGCTCCATGGCCCGCGCCCGCGGAGACGAATACGCGAAGGAAAACTTCCGGACGTTCGACACGATTTGCAGCGCGACCCAGGAGCGCCAGGATGCCGTGGTTGAGCTGTTGCGCGAACCCCTCGACGTGATGGTTGTTATCGGCGGATACAACTCCAGCAACACGTTGTCACTGGCGGCTCTCTGTTCTGAGACTGTCCGCACCTTCCACGTCGAGGATGCCGAGGACATCGATCCAGCCTCTGGCACCATCCGCCACCGCCCCCTCGGTAGCAAGGAAGAAACTGCGTCCGCCGATTGGATACCGAGCACAGGTCCAGTCAGGATTGGAGTGACTGCTGGCGCGAGCACCCCCAATAACAAGATTGGGGAGGCGGTTGGCCGGATTTTCGCTACTAGGGGAATCGACCCGAAAACCATCCGATAAATCGCTGTTCCAACTGTACCAGTTCGGCTTCGGATATCGTCTTACTATTGGAGGGTTTGGGTCCGAGTTGTAGCTTCTTGCAACGACTCGAAACTCCTCTTTTGGGGTATCGTAGGTATGGTTGCAAGGGACAGTAAACCCGTGGGAGGTTGAATGGACGTGTATGGTTCGGATACCGCTCCTGACGAGGAGGCGGTTGGTACGAGCGCTTCAGAGACAACACCTGGAGTGGGAAGCTGGTTCCAGCGCGGATCCAGCAACGAATCCGCGCTGAACGACCGGGGGATAGCAGTTCCGGTCAAGGCCATGCTCGACCGCGTTCGCGAGGCCGATGCTCTCGCTTTCGAAGAGGAAGAGGACGAGTAAGCCTACGTCGTCAGGGAAAAAGGCCACCGATCGGTGGCCTTTTTTATTTCGCCTGGAATAGCGCCGCCAACTGAGTGGCCTTTTTTTATTCGTCTGGGAAATGGTGGCACTGGGTGAGTGGCCTATCATTTCATCTGGTCGAGGGCGCGCCGAAGAGCGATTGCGAGCTTGCCGGCGTCGGCATCCGCCCAGAAGTGCATGAAATAAAGTCGCGGCTCTTCGCCAAGCATGTGAGAATGAAGCGCGGTGACATCAATCTGATTGCTGCGAAGGATCGGAATGATCTTGCTCACTTCGCTCGACAGCATCACGAAGTCGCCGGTGATCGCTGCCCACCCGCGACCAGTCGGCTGAAAGTTGATTGCCGTCGAGACACCCATCGATGGAGGGACGACCTCGCCATCCATTGTAATCGCCTCACGGCGCGGCACGCTGACCTGATAAACACCCCCATTCATTTTTCCGCCGGAGCCGAGCGTGCGATGGATGAGCGCGGTGTCGAGGTCGATCGGCGAGCGAGCGCCTGGTGGTTGAGGCGGCGGAGTTTTGGTGAGGTCCAGTGCGGCTCGAATCGCCGTCGCGATCCCGACCGCGTCACCGCGCGCGCCAATATGGACGTACACCACCCGGGGTGATTCGCGCAGAAGGTGGTTGTGCACGGCAGTTGGCTGAACGTTTTTCTGCTGTAGCGCGCTGACCACCGCCGGTTCCTCCGCTTCGGTGAGAACGAGATCACCCATGACCATCGCCTCGTTCGTGCCGGTTTTCTTGAATGCCACCCACGAGCCAAGCGCCAACGTGGGGCTGATTCTCACGCCACCAAGGCTCACCTTGAGGTCGCTGCGTGGAAAACCGTACTTCATCACTCCGTCTGGTTGTACCGCGCCCGAGCGACCGATGGCGGTGGTTACCGCTGCCCAATCATCTGGTCGGGAATTGCCTTGCGCTCTTGCGGCGACAGCGAAGAAAACAACGGCCGCCATTGCGCAAAAAAAACATCTCCGCATAAACCCTCGAAGTTGAAGAGAAAGATGTTGTGTCAATAATGGTTCCCGCGCGGAAATAAGGCAGCCTTTATTCCAGTGTCCAGGTGCTGTTAGCTTTCCAACTTCGGTCTCAACAACACTCGATCGCTTGAACACTGCGCCTCGTCTGCGTCCCCTAGCAGCTGTCGTTTTCGGCGTCCTTTTGTGGCTGTCATCGGCCACCGGAGGAACCAGACCGCATGCCAGTGAAGGTGGCATGTCACAGGCAGCAGCCGCAACGCTGGCATTGCCGAGCATGCCCGTGCGGTTGGACAAGTCAGCGAGTGCGTCGTCGGGCAGTCCCGTCGCGCGTGATGCGAGCCAGTGGTTCGTTCCGCTCGCTGCACATCCCACTGATTTTCTTCGTTGCGTCCTCCCGAGCAAAACGCCCCGCGCGGGAAATGGGCAAGCCTCGCGCGCCGTTATCGCGCTCACTTTTCCGTACGACGCAACGGCTCCTCCCGGCCTCCGCGCCTAACAACCGATAGACGAAACCCTCCGCCCGGCCGGGCGGAGCGGCACACATCCATCCATCGAGTGTCGCGCCTCACTGGCGCCGGAGATTTTTTGTAACCGAAACTAATGCAACGGATCCAAAGGCTGAACAAGATTCGCCGCGCATCGAGCCGTGGTTCAAGGTCCTGGTCGCCGCTTTCGTGCCAATAGCGGCCGCTTTTGTCTTTCCGCGGACGGCTATGGTCCCCATGTTCGTGGTCACAGGAGTGCTAGTCGTGACCGGGTTCGTTATGCTGATCATGCACGAACGGAAGAAGCACTAACGGTCGTGCGGGGGTACGCGACCGCGTGCCCCCGCGCTACTCCTCGACCACGAGCTGATTCATGGATTCGCACGCCTTCCTCCAGAATCTCGCCGTAGTGCTGTGCGTGGCCGCCGTCGCGACGGTCGTGTTCCAGCGACTGCGGCAGCCGGTTGTCTTCGGGTACCTGCTGGCTGGAATGATCATCGGCCCGCACATCTCGATTCCGCTGGTCGCGGACCCGCAAACCGTGCGTGCGCTCTCCGAGCTGGGCGTCATCCTGCTCATGTTCTCGCTGGGTCTCGAGTTCAGCATCCGGAAACTCGTGCAGGTGAGCCAGAAGGCGGGCGCCGTGGCGCTCTTCGAATGCACCATCATGGTATCTGTTGGATATCTCGTCGGGCAGATGCTCGGCTTCACCCGATTGGAGAGCATCTTCGCGAGCATCGGCATCTGCTTCGCCGCAGCGCTGCTAGCGCTTTCGTTTGGATACTCGGTGGCGCTGGGTGCCTTCATCGCTGGATCACTGGTGGCCGAATCCGGACAACAGATCGAGATCGAGAATCTCGTCCGCCCGGTGCGGGACATGTTCGCCGCGATCTTCTTCGTATCCGTTGGAATGATGATCGATCCAACGGCGCTGACGGAGCACTGGAGAGCCGTGCTCGCGCTGACGCTGGCGGTGATTATCGGAAAAGTCCTGGCCGTGACGATTGGCGCGTTCCTCGCCGGTCACGGGCGTCGCACAGCGATGAAGGCGGGAATGAGCCTCGCTCAGATCGGCGAGTTCTCCTTTATCATTGCCAGCGTCGGCGTCGCATCGGGCGTGGTCCGTGGCTGGCTGTATCCGGTAGCGATCGCCGTGTCCGCAATCACCACGTTGACGACTCCGCTGCTGATCAAACTCTCAAACCGGGCGGCAGCATCGATCGATCACTGGCTGCCCGAGCCGATTCAAACCGTCGCCGCGCTGTACGGGTCATGGATCGAGCGGGTGCGCAACGCTCCAAGAGCGCCGACCGAGCGGTCGGCGACGAATCGTATTATCCGAATTATTTTGCTCGATGCCGCTTTCATCACGGCAATAGTGATTGGTGTCGACGTCGAGATCGACCGGCTCAGTGTGATAGTCGGTAGCATGACCGGCATGCCGCCCGAGCGAGTGCGGTTCATGGTGGTGTTGATCGCGGGGCTAATCACCGTGCCGCTCATCTACGGTCTGATCACCAGCGCCAAGGCACTCGGCAATCATCTCGCCCGCCGTGCTTTCGCCGACGCACAGAAGGGGAAGGTGGATCCCGCCGATGCCCCTCGGCGCGCCCTCGTCATCCTTGTGCAGCTGGCCGTAGTGCTCGCGGTGGGAATACCGGTCGTCGCGATCACGCAGCCATTTCTTCCACCGAATCAAGGCGCGTTCGTGTTGGCGCTCCTCACTCTGGTGCTTCTCGCCACGCTCTGGAGAAACGCCGCCAATCTGCAGGGACACGCGCGAGCCGGCGCGGAGATCATCGCGTCCGCGCTGGCGCATCAGATGGCATCGACCGACGGGTCTTCCGACGAGACGACGCTGCTCGAGGATGTCAACGCCGTTCTGCCCGGACTCGGTGAGCCGGTTGCGATACGGGTCGTCCCGCAGAGCATCGCGGTCGGAAGGAGCCTCGCACAACTCAATCTCCGGGGTGCTACCGGAGCGACTGTGTTGGCGATCAGGCGAGGCACGACACAGATCCCGACCCCGCTTGGCCGCGAGGTGATTCACGCCGACGATGTGGTCGCAGTGGCCGGCGCACGTGACGCGCTCGCCGTTGCACGCGTAATCTTCTCTCCGAACCTCGCGCGGATTCGCGACGATTTGGAGGGCGCGGAGGTTCAGGCCGAACTCGAGGCGCTCAACGATGCTCTCCTCGTCGACCAGAAGCGGACGCCGCGGAGTTTCTCCCATAGAGTTCGTGGTGCGCGCTGGACTTCAGTCCATCGCGCGGGGTCGGCGCGCCAGGCGGACGCGGGCTTGGGCGAAAGGGGCCGCCCGCGATTTTGGTCGTCACGCGAACAAACGACGTGCGGCGCGTCGCGCCGCGGTGTTACGAGTCCAGTGGGAAGGAGCGTGAGGGCGTCCTCGTAGCCGCTTTGCAAAGCGAGCGTAGCGGGGGAGAGGATGCCCTCGCCCGACTGACCGGCAACGATCTCAAACAAGCGAAAAACAAAAAGGCCGCCTCGATGGAGCGAGGCGGCCTTTTCACCGGGTGGGCCTATTCGCCCGCCGCGCGCCGACGCTTGGTTCGCCGCGGCGCTGCGGTTTTCTTCCTGCTGATCGGCACCACGCCGACTTCGGCCGCCGGCTCGAGCTCGGCCGGCGCGGCAGGCACTGTGCGGGGCTGCTTGTAGACGAAGCGCTTGCCCTCGTAGTTCCGGAAGACCACTTCGTCGTCGTTCATGGATTCGAGGTACTCGGGCAGCAGCGGCACCTTTCCGCCGCCACCGGGAGAGTCGATCACGAATTGCGGTACGGCCATACCCGAAGTCCATCCGCGCAGCGCCTGCATGATCTCGAGACCCTTCTGCACCGTCGTGCGGAAATGCTCTCCACCCGCCACCTGGTCCGCCATATACAGGTAGTAGGGTCGCACCCGCGCTTTCAGCAGCTCGTGCATCAGTTTCATCATCACCTTGGGGTCGTCGTTGACGCCTTTGAGCAGCACCGTCTGGCAGCCGAGCGAGACTCCGGCTCTCGACAGGCGATCCAGCGAGGCGACGGCAGCCGGCGTCAGCTCGCTCGGGTGATTGAAGTGCGTGTTCATGAAGATGGGGTGGTACTTCTGCACCATCTCGCAGAACTCCGGTGTGATTCGTTCCGGCAGATGCGAAGTAATGCGACTCCCGATCCGGATGATCTCGATGTGCGGGATCGCCCGGAGCTGTTGGAAGAGGTACTCCAGTCTCCGATCGCTCAGCATCATCGGATCGCCACCACTCATGATGACATCGCGTATCTCGGTGTGCTCGCGGAGATACTGGAATGCCGAATCGTACTGATTGAGCGGGATCTTCTCCGGATCGCCGACCTTGCGACGCCGCGTGCAGAACCGGCAGTAGGTAGCACATATCGGACTGACGAGAAACAATGCGCGGTCCGGATACCGGTGCGTGATGTTCGGAACCGGTGAGTCGCCGTCCTCATCGAGCGAATCGATGACCCCGTCGACCACGTCGAGCTCCTCGACCGTTGGCACATATTGCTGCCACATCGGATCGCCCACTTCCTTGATCTGCTCGAGAGCAGCGGGAGTGATTCGCATCTGGAAGTTGTCGAAAGCCGGCTTCAGCGCTTCGACGTCGATGACGTCGTGGCCGAACTTGTCCGCCAGCTTCTCCAGACTCGAGATGCTCTGATCCTTGATGATCTGTTGCCAATCGCTCATGCGTGCACCACTCCGGCCCCGTGAGGGGCGTTGTAGATGACCGGAACTTCGTTGCCACCCAGGCCGGACAGCCTGAGCGTCTTCACCCAGCGCTCCGTGTAGTTCTCTCCACGCTTTGCGAGCGCGTGGTCGCAGATCCGTCGGATCAGGTCGGAGTAGCCGATAGTCGCGACGCCAGCCATGCGCGCGAGTCCGGCGGTCGGCGAGATGTCTGGATTCGCGTTCACCTCGAGCAGCCAGGGGCGGCCCGATTGATCGATGCGGAAATCGCAGCGACCGTATCCCTCTCCACCGACCACGCTCCAGGCGGCGCGGGCGATCGCGGTGAGCTCGTTGGCAAGGTCGTCGGAAAGATCGGCGGGACAATTCGGCTTCGCGCCTAGATCCTCATCGCTTCCCGTTTCCCACTTGGATCGATAAGAGACGATGTGCCACATCCCCCTCGGCATCTGGGCGAAATCGATTTCCGCGATCGGCATGACCTCGTCGCCGAGGATGCCGACGTTTACCTCGCGACCAGGGATGAAGCGCTGAACCAGCACCTCGTCCCATCCCTCGAACATCGCCTCGATCCTAGCCGAGAGCGCGCGCATGCTTCTGACCACGGAGCGCTGCTCGATCCCCACGGAGGCATCCTCGGCGACCGGCTTGCAGATCGCCGGGAACCCGACGCTCGTGATCTCTTCACCACGGCGCACGTGAACCCAGCGCGGGACCGGCAGTCCGGCACGATCGAGAACTCCGTTGACGACGTTCTTTCTCAAAGTGAGGCCGGTCGTCCAGCTGGAGCTGCCCGTGAAAGGAATTCCAAGGAGCTCCAGCACCGAAATGACCATTGGCTCGTACACGGCCTCTCCGTCGATGCCTTCGACGAGATTGAAGATCAAATCGAATTTTCCCTTTCGAACACGCTCGACCCAACGGCCGTCGTTGCTCACGGGCACGCGCACGACCTCGGTTGCCCAATCGAGCAGCGCGCTCTCCACCGCTTCGATCGAATCGAGCAGCTGGACCTCCGGAGTTTTCCCGAGCGCAGAAAGGCCATCGAACAACAAGGCTATTTTCATCGCGTGTTCCTCCGCGTGGTATCGGTCACGCCGATCCGCTGGCGGCGAGCGCTGGTGCGTCCTGAGCTCCGCCGGGCCGCGAGAGGGAGTGATTGAGATCGACTCCCTGCCGCGCCGCAGCGTATTTCAGACAATTCTGAATGAGCTCTTCATAGCCGATCCCCGCCGCTCGCGCGGCTTTCGGCAGACACGAATTATCCGCTGGATCGGGAAGAATTCCCGGCAGCGGATTCACTTCCAGCACGTTCGGCCTTCCGTCGGCATCGAGGCGGACATCGATTCTTGCCCAGTCTCTGCAACCAAGCACACGGAACGCGTCGAGCGTTACTCGCTCAATAGACGCCTGAAGCTCTCTCGTGATACGCGCCGGACACTGGAAAATGTCGAGCGGATTCTCGGGACGATCCCAGACGAATTTCGCGTCGAAGCTGTAAATCGGAAGCGCGCCCTTGGGAAGCGATTCGAAATTCATCGCGACCAGGGGCAGTACCATCGCCTCGTCGCCGTTGCCGAGGACCGCGCACGTGAACTCCTTGCCCGGCAGAAATTCCTCGACGAGAACCGGCTGCCGATAGTTCTCGAGCAGGAACTCAGTCTGGCGGAATAGCTGGTCGCGGTCCCGGCAAAGGTTGCTGTCGGTGATTCCCTTCGAGGAACCTTCGTGGACCGGTTTCACGAAAAGCGGCAGCGTCAGCTTCTCCGCCACCCGATAGAGGTCGGCGAGCTTCTCGACGAGAAGGAACTTCGGCGTCGGGATCCCGTGAAAGGCGAGGGTCTCCTTCGTTCTCGCTTTGTCGAGGCAGAGCGTGAGAGTGAAGGGATCGCTTCCGGAATATGGGATTCCGTAAAACTCGCAGATCGCTGGAACGTGGCCTTCGCGGTTCACCCCGTGAAATCCTTCGGCGATGTTGAAGACGATATCGGGCCTCGCCTGCCGGAGCCTCTCCGGAAAATCTTCGTTTGCCTCGAGGCGAACGACTTTTCCGAGGTGGGAGAGAGCGGATTCAACGGCGGCGATCGTGGCCGGGCTGTCCCACTCGGCGAACTCATCGCGGGCGATTAGCTCCGTGATCGAGAGGTCGAGGATTCTACTGGGAGGCTCTTCATCGGGGCGCGGAAGCTCCCCGTCTTCCTGACGGCCGCCCTCTGATACCGGGCTGGTGAGCTCTGTTGGCTCAGGTTTTTGATTGTAGGCGAGTCCGATAAGAGTCATCGACACCCTACGAAAACTCACACGATCGAATCATTGATCACGAGTATATAAACGCGGACCATATGGCGCAATAATTATTCCGCGTTTTGGAAAGAAAAATTCTTGCCAAGAATTTTTTTTTGGAGGCTCCAGGATTTTTTTGCCCCACCGACTTTTTTCCCTGGCTTCTTCGAATTTCTTTCCCGCGGGGCATAGCAGACTTTCCTGTGGCATCGCACCGAGCCCGCAGCCAAAAGCGGGCATGCCCCCAGAGCCCGGGCCGATAGTCTTCAGTTGGCCTTTTTCTTTCTTCTCAGACTTTGTGGTAGACGATGCGCGCCGCCTCTCGCCGATCTTCTGCCTGATAGAGCTCGAAGTCCGAGAAGAAGGCGGGAGTCTCTTTCGAGAGAAGCTTGAGCATGGCGATGGCGCAGCGGCGGATCTCCAGCTCGGCTCCCTCGCTCGCGCGAAGCTCCAGCATCGTTCTCCAGGCTCGCGCGTTGGCGGTCACGACGATTTTCGTCTCGGTGGAGTTGGGAAGAACTCCTCTCGCGGCCTCTCTCGACATCTTCCGGCGGTGGACCTTGTCAGCGACCCATCCATAACGCTCCATCAGGTGCTCGACGAGTCGAACG
>DASWGL010000113.1:0-7531 GCA_036393735.1 Gemmatimonadaceae bacterium
CGATGTCGGACGCGGTGAGCGGGACGTACCGCACCAAGGACGAGCTCGAGGAGAACATGAAGCGCGATCCGATCCTCGTTCTTCACAACAAGATCTACGAGTCGGGCGAGCTCTCCGAGGGCGAGATGAGCAAGATCGACGACGAGGCGAAGGCAATCGCGCAGGATGCGTGGGACTTCGCCGACGCCAGCCCCGAGCCGCCGCTCGAGAAGCTTTACACCGACGTCTACACGGACACGACCTCCTGATATGGCAGTAGTCACCTACCGCGACGCACTGACGCAGGCGCTCCGCGAAGAGCTTCAGCGCGACGATCGGGTCTTCCTCATGGGAGAGGAGGTCGCGCAGTACAACGGCGCTTACAAGGTCTCCAAGGGATTGCTCGACGAGTTCGGCCCCATGCGAATCGTAGATACTCCGATCACAGAGCTCGGTTTCGCCGGCGTCGGCGTGGGCGCGGCGATGGTTGGACTCCGCCCGATTGTGGAGTTCATGACGTGGAACTTCGCGCTCCTCGCCTTAGACGAAGTGGTGAACGCCGCCGCCAAAATGCTCTACATGTCGGGCGGACAATTCAAGATCCCGATGGTCTTCCGCGGTCCGAATGGCGCGGCACTCCAGCTTGGAGCGCAGCACTCGCAAGCATGGGAGAGCTGGCTCGCGCACATCCCCGGACTCAAGGTCTGCACGCCCGGCACACCGGCCGATGCAAAGGGACTTCTCAAGTCAGCCATCCGCGATGACAACCCTGTGGTCTTCCTCGAAGGCGAGATGCTCTACAACACCAAGGGCGAGGTTCCGGACGGTGAGCACATCGTTCCGCTCGGTGTGGCGGAGCTCAAGCGCGAAGGCGATCACTGCTCCGTGATCACACACGGCAAAATGGCGTTGGTCGCCATGCGCGTGGCTGACGATTTGGCAAAGGAGGGAATCAACATCGACATCGTCGATCTCCGCACCGTGCGTCCCATCGATGTGGAAGCGATCGCGCGCTCGGTTCAGAAGACGAATCGCGCCGTCGTTCTCGAGGAAGGATGGGAGATCTGCGGCATGGGATCACAGGTTGTCGATTTCATCCAGCGCGAATGCTTCGACGACCTGGACGCGCCGGTGCTGCGCGTGCATCAGGAAGACGTGCCGATGCCCTACGCCAAGAACCTGGAGAGAGCGGCGAAACCCGACGCCGGCAAGACGATCGCGGCGATCAAGAAAGTCATGTACCTCGACTGAGCGACTATGGCAACGAAAGTCACGATGGAAGCGCTCTCGCCGACGATGGAGGAAGGTCGCCTCGTCAAATGGACCAAGAACGAGGGCGATCAGGTCAAGTCCGGAGACGTGCTGGCTGAAGTCGAGACCGACAAGGCGATAATGGAGCTGGTCGCTCGCGGCGATGGCGTGCTTCGCAAGCGTCTGGCGAATGAGGGAGATTCGTCTCCCATCGGAACTCTATTGGCGGTGATCGCCGCTCCCGACGAGAACATCGATTCCATCGTTGGATCAGCGGCGCCGGTCGCGGCGGCCGCGTCACCGGCCCAGTCGACACCACCGGCGCAGGCCCAGGCGCCGGCTCAGTCTCAGGGCGAAGCTTCAGCACGTCCGCCGCAGAAAACCGCAACCAGCCCGAGCGTCGCGCCGCCTGCGCCCGCACAGCCGCGTCCCGCCCCGCCAAGGCCGCCCGCAGCGCCAGCCGCTCCGCGGGGAAACGGATCGACGCAACCCGGGGCGCCTTCCGCGCCAGGCGGCCGTCAGCGCTCCTCCCCGCTTGCGCGGAGACTCGCGAGCGAGAAAGGAATCCAGCTCGGCGCAGTCCATGGCACCGGACCGGGCGGCCGCATCGTCAAGCGCGACATCGAGAACGCCAAGGCGACGGGTGGCTCCGGCCGATCCGCCGCGGCCGAGAGGCGCGCCACGGAAGGTGACTTCAAGGACATCCCGCTCACGCAGATCCGAAAGACCATCGCGCGGCGGCTCTCCGAGTCAAACGGGCCAGTCCCAACCTTCTTCCTCACCGCGGAGTATGATGCGACCCGCGCGGCGGAGCTGCGCACGCAGCTGGTGGAAATGGGGGATCAGTACAAGGTCTCCTTCAACGACATCGTCATCAAAGCCGTCGCGCTCGCGCTCGCGGAGCATCCGGAGGTCAACGCGCACTGGCTCACCGACAAGATTCGCCACTTCAACAGGATTCACGTCGCGATGGCGGTCGCGGTCGAGGATGGACTCATCACGCCGGTATTGTTCGACGCCGATCGGCTGACGCTGTGGGAGATCTCGGAGAAAGCCCGCGAGCTCGCGAAGAAGGCTCGCGAACGCAAGCTGATGCCGGAGGAATACACGGGCGCCACATTCACGGTGTCGAACCTCGGCATGTTCGGCATCGATCAGTTCACGGCGATCATCAATCCGCCGGAAGTCGGAATTCTTGCGATTGGCGGCGTTGAAGAAAAGCCGGTCGTGATCGACGGAGCGCTGGAAGTGCGCCAGCGGATGCGTGTCACCATGAGCTGCGACCACCGGGTGGTCGACGGGGCGACCGGGGCGAAATTTCTTCAGACAGTGCGCCGGTACATCGAAAATCCGCTCAGCTTGATTATTTGAGGACTCACGTCGACCGCTGCGGACTAACATCTGAGGGCTGCGGGCCAATTGCTACTACGGACCGCAGACTAACGGCGGATTGGGGAACTAACTGCGAATCGAGGGCCTGCTCCGAAGTGAGGACCAACGACAATTCGCACGGGTCTCATCTTAGTCCGCAGTTCGTAGTTAGTGTCCCAATCCGCAGTTAGTCTGCGACTCGCAATTGCAGTTGGCCCGCCGTCCTCAGCGGTTAGTCGGCAGTCAAGAGTCCGCCGACTAGATTTACTTGAACTTTAAAACGACCTAAGAAAGAAATGGCCTCTTACGATGTGATTTTTATTGGCGGCGGGCCCGCCGGGTATGTCGGGGCAATTCGCGCCGCCCAGCTCGGAATGTCTGTCGCCGTCGTCGAGCGCGAAGGCCTCGGCGGCACCTGTGTCCTGTGGGGTTGCATCCCGGCCAAGGCGCTGCTTGAATCTGCGTCCCTCGCCACCAGAGTTTCCCACGCGGCAGACTTCGGCGTCACTGTCGGCGACGTGAAGCTTGACTACGGCGTCGCGATGAAACGCTCCCGCGCGGTCAGCACCCAGAACTCCAAGGGCGTCGAGTTCCTGTTCAAGAAGAACAAGATCACCTGGATCAAGGGCACCGGAAAAATTGTCGGCAAGAATTCCGTCTCGGTGAAGGCCGACGGAAAAGAAGAGAAGCACGAGGCGAAAAAGGCGATCGTGATCTCCACCGGCTCACGGGTGAAGGGACTGCCGCAGATCGGGCTGGAGCTGAACAAAACCACCGTCATCTCTTCCGACGAGGCTCTCATTCTCGAGACCGCCCCGAAAACGATGGCGATCATCGGCGCCGGCGCTGTCGGCTGTGAATTCGCGGACGTCTTTACCGCTTTCGGCACACAAGTCACGCTGATTGAAGCACTGCCGGGAATCCTCCCGCTTGAAGACGGCGACGTGGGCGCCGAGCTGGCGAGGAGTTTCAAGAAACGGAAGATCGATGTGATCCCCGCCGCCAAGATCGGCGACGTGAAGATCGGCAAGACTTCCGTGACCATGAGCGTCGAGGTCGGCGGCAAGAAGCAGACTCTCGAAGTCGAGAAAGTTCTCGTGGCCGCTGGACGCGCTCCGGTTATCGACGACATCGGCCTCAAGGAGATGGGCGTCCAGCTGACCGACCGCGGCTTCATCAAGATCAACGAGCGCATGGAAACGTCGGCGAAAGGTATCTACGCAATCGGCGACGTCGCCGGGCCGCCGATGCTTGCCCACAAGGGCCAGCGCGAAGGCATCGTCTTCGCCGAGTTCCTCGCGGGACAGAAGAACGTCCACACTGTCAATTACGGGAACATTCCGAACGCGACCTACTGCCACCCCGAAGTCGCATCAATCGGCATGACAGAGGCGCAGGTGAAGGAAAAGAAAATCGATTACAAGGTCGGAAAATTTCCCTTCTCCGCGAACGGACGCGCCCGCACCTCGGGCGAGACCGAAGGATTCGTCAAGATCATTCGCGATGCCAAGTACGGCGAGATCCTGGGCGCCCACATCATTGGTGCGCACGCTACGGAGTTGATCCACGAGCTGGCGGTGGCCCGCGAAAATGAGTTCACGGTCGAAGAGGTCGATCTTGCGATCCACGCCCACCCCACCCTTTCCGAAGCTATCGCTCAGGCTACTCTCGACTCACTCGGCAGGGTTTTGGACACGTGATTTAGGCGATGCATTATGGCTGAGCGCGAGTTATGGACAGTCCCGTTGGGTCAAATGGACTATGTGGAAGCGCTCGAGCTCCAGCGTAGCCTCGCCCGCGACAGAATCTCAGGCGCAATTCCTCAGGACATTCTCCTTCTCGTCGAGCACCCGCCGGTAGTCACGCTCGGCCGCGCCACGAAGGAGAAGCATCTCGTTGCTTCGCCGGAATTCCTCCGAAGCAAGGGCGTAGAGGTGTTCGAGGTCGAGCGTGGCGGAGACGTTACGTTTCACGGGCCGGGACAGCTCGTGGGGTACCCGATCATCGATCTCAAGCGCCACCGGCAGGACCTGCATTGGTACCTGCGGAAGATCGAGGAAGGGCTGATCAACACGCTCGCTGACTACGGCATTCCCGGCGAGCGGAACACTGCCTACACCGGAGTGTGGACGCGCGGGAAGAAGATCGCCTCCATCGGAGTGCACGCCCGGGACTGGGTCACGTGGCACGGCTTCGCCCTCAACGTCACGACCGATCTCTCCTACTTCGAGCTCATCGTTCCCTGCGGAATCGACGGCGTCGTCATGACATCGATCGCGCGTGAGCTAGGCTTGGAAGAGATCTCGATCCAGGACGTGCGGGACCGGGCGACAGCGAAGTTTGCTGAGGCGTTCGATCTGACGGCGGTGGTTACCTCACGCTCGACGCTCCTCGAAATCGTCGCGTGACGGACACGCTCAAGGTTTATCCTCCTCGACCGCGTGCCGAGTCGAAGGGCACCTTGCGTGACTTTGCATCGGAGCTGAATCCGCAACAGGCGGCCGCTGCAACGCACGGGGATGGTCCGCTTCTCATCATCGCCGGCGCCGGCACCGGGAAGACCCGGACGCTCGTATATCGTGTAGCGCACCTGATCGAGCGTGGCGTGCCGGCAGAGCGCATACTGCTGCTGACGTTCACGCGCAGGGCGGCCCAGGAGATGTTGTCGCGGGCCGAGAGACTCGTGGGCAGCAACAGCAAACGGGTGGTCGGCGGAACGTTCCACGCGACGGCGCACCGGCTGCTCCGTCGCTACGGGCAGGCGGCCGGATTGGCGAAAGACTTCACCATCATGGATCAGGGCGATTCCGCCGATCTGATGCAGCTCTCGCGTGCCCAGCTGGGATACGCCGCCAAAGCCAAGCGCTTCCCGAAGAAAGAGACACTGCAGTACGTCTATTCGAGGCATATCAACACCGGCATTTCAATCGATGACGTAGTTCGCGACGACTACCCGCAGTTCGTCGATTACCTCGAGGATTTCGGAAAGATTTTCGCCGACTACACGCGTCGGAAGCAGGAGCGGAATCTCGTCGACTACGACGATCTCCTGCTCTTCTGGGCTCTGCTGCTCGAGGCGTCTCCGGAGCTCGGGAAGAAGATCTCCGGGCTGTACGACCACATACTCGTCGACGAATATCAGGATACGAACGTGCTGCAGGCCCGAATCCTTCGCGGAATGTGCAAGGCGCACAGCAACGTCACGGTCGTGGGAGACGACGCGCAGAGCATCTACTCCTTCCGGGGCGCCCACTTCCGGAACATCCTCGACTTCCCCAAGCAGTTCCCCGGAGCGACGATCGTTGCCCTGGAGCAGAACTATCGTTCGACGCAGCCGATCCTGAGCGTCACCAACACGCTCATCTCACGCGCGGCGGAGAGATTCACCAAGAATCTCTGGACCGAGCGGACGGGAGGCGAAGCGCCGTGGCTCGTCGCCGCGCGGGACGAGCAGCAGCAGACACAGTTCGTCGTCGACCGCATCCTCGAGCTGCACGAAGAAGGAACCCCACTCGCCGAGATCGCCGTGCTCTTTCGCGCAGGCTACATGTCCGCCGACCTCGAGATCGAGCTCACCAACCGCAAGATCCCATTCGAGAAGTGGGGAGGGCTCAAGTTCCTCGAGGCAGCTCACGTGAAGGATGTGCTGGCATTCCTGCGCATCCTGGAGAACCCGCGCGACGAAGTGAGCTGGTATCGCCTGCTGCTCCTGCTCCCCGGAATTGGTGATGCAACGGCGCGCGCAGCGATCGACGCGATGGCCGCGGCGGCATGGGAATCGACCGCCTTTGGCCGCTACAGTCCTCCGCCAAGGGCGAGAGCCGCGCACGCCGCGCTCGTCGGATTGCTCGACGGCCTGCGCTTGGGACCGATCGCGGACAGAGCGCAGGTCGCAGCCGATATCGCGCGCGTCCGGCTGCTGTATGACAACATTCTCCGCGAGCGTTATGACCGGGTCGAGCCGCGGCTGGCCGATCTCGATCAGCTCCAGACCATTGCCGCGGGCTATCCCGATCGCGCCACCTTCCTGTCGGCGCTTGCCCTCGAGCCGCCGCAGGCGACACAGGATCTCGCCACAGGCACCCGCGAAGAGAACGACTGCCTGATTCTCAGCACCGCGCACTCCGCCAAGGGAAAGGAATGGGATGCGGTGTTCGTGATCTGGGCCGTGGACGGCTGGTTTCCATCGGCGCGGTGTCTCAACAACGATGAGGAAACGGAAGAGGAGCGCCGCCTCATGTACGTCGCGCTCACCCGCGCCCGCAATAGTCTGAGCGTGTGTTACCCGCTCAACGCCTACTCGTCGCGGCGGGGAGCCGATTACTCGATCGATCAGTTGTGCCGTTTTTTCGATCGAGAGGTTCGCGACAACATGCAGCGAGTAGCACTGGGATCGATCGCGGCGCCCGCGCCCGCCGAAGAGGTGAGAAAGGAGCCGTTACTCGATCTTCGGGCGCTGCTCCGGTCCAGATTCTCTGGTAATTGAACGGGCTGTTAACGACGACTGAACGGGTGCCGGCTGGAAACTCCAACTGAACGGGTGCCAGAGGTCAGAGGCAGAGATGCCAGTCGCTAGCTTACTACGCCCTGACTTTTCTACCGCTGATCGAAGCACAAGCAACTGCCTGCGGCCTTAATGCCACCGAGGTAAGTCTGGGCGTCGTGAACTAACCACTGGCAACTATCCTACTGACCTCTGGCACCCGTTCAGTTTGGCGTTAACCCGACCCACGTCCGAAGGGCAGAAAACGGGTCCTTCGGCCCAGACTTGGCCAGACTGATAATCCGCCCGATGGTGCGCGTGAGATCCCGCCCCTCCTTCTCGTAAACGCGGTCGAACACGTCGAGATCCGTCGCATAAACCCGCCGCGCGAGCAGCGCCGCATTGTTCAGTTGCACTCGCTCGGCGTACAACGGACTGATCGTCTTG